>NZ_CALLDG010000166.1 GCF_937999985.1 uncultured Corynebacterium sp. | reverse complement strand
ACCCGCGGGTGCGGCCGCGCTGGAATCCCTACCCGCGGGTGCGGCCGCGCTGGAACCTTCGCCGGCTGGCGATTCCGCAGCATCCTCTGTGGTTTCAGTGTCTGAAGTTACTGAAGTTTCGGTTGCCTCTTGCCTCTCGGACACCGCTGCGCTGGCGGAGTCCCCAACGGCGGACACCGCTGCGCTGGCGGAGTCCCCAACGGCGGACACCGCTGCGCTGGAATTTCCGCGGGCAGTGTCTGCGGGCACAGAGGCACGGCGCTCAGCGAAGCGAGAGAGAACCTCCTCCAAAGGAAGCGCCCCAAGGCTATCGATGGGAAGGTCGAGGTATTCCACGGAAAGGGCGTCGACAATAAGGCGACGACCATCGCACACCCCACAGCGGGAAGACTTCATAAACGACAGGACGCGGCGTCGTGTGGAATCGGAACCCGTCTCCGCCAACGTCTTCCGCAGATAAGAGGCCACCGAACGCCAAGTGCCCTCATAGGTCCGCTGAATCTGATCCGCACCCCGGTGGGGGTGGATCGTCACCACCGGCCGCTCGTTCGTGAAAAGGATCCAATCCCGGTCGGCCCGCGGGATATCTCGCCACGGAATATCCATAGGGAAGCCAAGCTCCGCGACAATATCGTGGAAGTTCTTCCCCAACCACGCGCCGGGCCAAGCGGCAATAGCACCCTCGTCGATGGAAAGCGATGGATCCGGCACCATGGATTCCTCCGTCGGCTCATGCACGACTCCCGTGCCCTGACACTCCGGGCACATTCCCGCCGTCGTATTAGGGGAGAAGCTATCCGAGTCCAGACGCCCGCCGTGGCGTTCGCGAACCCCCGCCGGGTAATCGCCGCAACGGGAATACAGCAGGCGGATCGTGTTCGACAGGTTTGAAACTGTCCCCACCGTCGAGCGCGCCCCGCCCGCCTGCGCCCCCTGCTGCAGCGCGACAGTCGGCGGCAGCCCCTCCACGGACCCCACCCGCGGGTCGACGGCTCCGCCGATGAGCCGGCGCGCGAACGGCGCGACGGACTCCAGGTACCGCCGCTGAGCCTCACCATGCAGCGTGCCAAACGCCAGCGAAGATTTCCCCGACCCGGAAACGCCCGTCACCGCCACCAGGGCGTTACGGGGCAGCGAGACGTCCTGGTGTTTGAGGTTGCGCAGGTGGGCGTCGCGGACATGGATCATCCCATCGTCGCCGGCGCCGCCGATGGGTGCGGTTGTGCTGCTACGTTCCTCGATGCTGGGGCAGTCACAGGCGCCGTTACCGCGAGCGCTGCCGACACCGCCGGCGTGGTAGCTGCTGATAGTGGAGCCGCCGGTGTTACGGCCACGGCGGGCGCTGTCAGCCTCGACTGCATTGGTGTTTGCGCGTTCAGTATCGGGCTGGAGGTGTGAATCATGCATGCCCTCCAGCCTACGGCCGCGCGGGAGACCGCGACCCCGGGGATGCCGGCTGTGCGGGGCGGCAGCGCCGCCGGCCGGGCGGAAGGCCGCGATCCGGAGATGTAGGCCGGGGCGGGGCGGCAGCGCCACCGTTAGGGGCGTACTGGCTACAGCGTGCAGCGGGGCGTGCGGAGGGCACGCGCCCGCTGGGCGCGGGGGTTACTTCACCTCGCGGACGGCTCCGCGGTCAGCGGAGGTTGCCATCGCGGCATAGGCGCGCAGCGCCTTGGTGACCTTCCGCTGGCGAGTGGTGGGCGTCCACGGCTTGTCGGAAGCCTCCATCTCGGCGCGGCGGCGTTCGATCTCCTCGTCGGAGACGTTCAGCTGCAGAAGGCGCTCGTGCACGTCGATGGTGATCGGATCGCCGTCGCGGACCAGGCCGATCAGGCCGCCGTGCGCAGCCTCAGGGGAGATGTGGCCGACGGACAGGCCGGATGTGCCGCCAGAGAAGCGACCGTCGGTGATCAGCGCGCACTCCTTGCCGAGCCCCGCGCCCTTGAGGAAAGCGGTCGGGTGCAGCATTTCCTGCATGCCCGGCCCGCCGGCGGGGCCTTCGTAGCGTACGACCACGACGTGGCCCGGCTTTACCTTCTTGTCCAGGATCACGCGCACGGCTTCTTCTTGGGATTCGACGACCAGTGCAGTGCCTTCGAAGTGCCAGATGGATGGATCGACGCCCGCGGCCTTGATTACGGCGCCGTCTTCGGCGAGGTTGCCGCGGAGGACAACCAGGCCGCCATCGGCGGTGTACGCATGCTCTACATCGCGAATGACGCCACCCTCTGCGTCGGTGTCCAAGCTGGACCAACGGTTCTCAGTGCTGAACGGCTCGGTTGTGCGGACTCCGCCAGGGGCGGCGTGGAACAGCTCGATGGCTTCCTCGGTGGCAGCTCCGGAGCGGATGTCCCAGGACAGGAGCCATTCCTTCAGCGTGGCGGAGTGAACGGAGTGAACGCCTTCGTTCAGCTTGCCGGCGCGGTAGAGCTCGCCGAGGATGGCGGGGATGCCGCCTCCACGGTGAACGTCTTCCATGTGGTAATCGGAGTTCGGGGACACCTTCGACAGACACGGCACTTCGCGCGACAGTTGGTCGATGGAGTGCAGGTCGAAGTCGATCTCACCCTCCTGGGCAGCTGCGAGGATGTGCAGCACGGTGTTGGAGGATCCGCCCATGGCCATGTCCAGCGCCATGGCGTTTTCGAAGGCCTCGCGGGTGGCGATGTTGCGCGGCAGGACGGAGGCGTCTCCCTCGCCGTAGTAGCGGCGGCACAGTTCAACGATGGTGGTTCCGGCCTTGCTGAACAGGTCGCGTCGCTTGGTGTGAGTCGCCAAGGTGGAACCATTGCCCGGCAGGGACAGGCCAAGCGCCTCGGTCAGGCAGTTCATCGAGTTGGCAGTGAACATGCCGGAGCAGGAGCCGCACGTCGGGCAGGCGGCGGACTCAACTTCCAGCAGCGCCTGCGCGTCGACTTTGTCGGACGCGGAGGCGGAGATGGCAGTAATGAGGTCTGTCGGAGCCTGAACGACACCATCAACTGCCACCGTTTTGCCAGCCTCCATCGGCCCGCCGGAGACGAACACCACCGGGATGTTCAGACGCATGGCGGCGTTCAGCATGCCGGGCGTGATCTTGTCGCAGTTGGAAATGCACACCAGCGCATCGGCGGCGTGGCCGTTGACCATGTACTCGACGGCGTCAGAAATAATCTCGCGGCTGGGCAGCGAGTAGAGCATGCCCGAGTGCCCCATAGCGATGCCGTCGTCGACGGCGATGGTGTTGAACTCGCGGGGAACGCCGCCGGCTTCGCGGATGGCGTCTGCGACGATGTCTCCCACGTCCTTCAGGTGCACGTGGCCCGGTACAAACTGCGTGTACGAGTTCGCGATGGCGATGATGGGCTTCTCGAAGTCCTGGTCCGTCATGCCTGTCGCACGCCACAGGGCGCGGGCGCCGGCGGCGTTGCGGCCTTGGGTGGTGACGGCGGATCTCAAGGGAATGGCATTCATACTGTTCACGGCTCTCTTCTTGTCGTTCTTATTCTCGGCGTTTAGCTGCCGGCGTTTAGCTGCCGGAGTTGCCATTGTCCTGTGTGTCGGCTCCGGGCGCGCGCTCACCCTGGGCGGTGGAACCGTGCCCGGTGGAATTGTGCGCGCCTGCGTCCGGCGCGCCGACTCCCGCTTCGCGGCGGCGCTGCTTTTCGTATTCCTTGTACTCGTCCTTGTCCATGAGTACGGCGTAGCCTTCCTTGTTGACGACTTGCACCTTGTCGTCCGTGGCTGCGCGGGCTGGGCTGACGGGGTCGGGGATTCGTCCGCCGCTGACCTTGTGCAGGTCGATCAGGGAGTTAAAGGTCACGCCCGGCAGCCAGATGCTGTTCTCCTGGTTGTCTACGGCGTAGGCGCGTCCGGCTCGGTTGAAGCGGAGCGCACGGAAGTCTTCCCACTGCATGGTTTTGCCTGCGCGGAAGAGGTAGCGCGTGGTGATGGCTTTGTCGGACACGGTGGTCCGTACCCACAAAGTCCACAGAATAAACACTAGTGGCACTAGCGGAACCCAGAAAAACCAGGCGACCTTATAGCCAGTGAATAGCAGGCAGATCAGGAACATGACGAACCCGCCGAGAATGTGTTCGCGGCTGGGGTGGAAAACCTTCGAGTTCATGGTGTTCATTTAATCAGCCGTGGGTGGTGTCGGTCGCATTGGGCGTACCCATCGTACCCATAGCGCGGGGTGCAGCGCCGTTCACGCTGTTGCCGCTGTTGCTGTTGCTGTTGGAGTTATTCTGGACGCCACCATCTCCGCTGTTCGGCTCGTTGGCTGTCCCGTTGGGTGACTCGTCGCGTCCGCCGGGGTTTGAGTTGGCGGTCTGATCGGAGTTTGAGTTGGTGTTTGAGCCAGCGTTTCCGTCGGCGTTGCCGCCAGCGTTTCCGTCGGAGTTGCCGCCAGAGTTTCCGTCGGTGTTGCCGTCAGTGTTCGCGCTGGAGTTCGGGTCTGAGTTCGGGTCAGCGGTAGGGTTGTTCTGGCCGGTGGCGTTTTCGCCGGATTGATCGTTTACTTCGGAGTTCTCGGAGTCTTCGGTGGACGCACTGTTGGAGGGGCGGTCGCGCCAGTAGTCGGGGGAGAGCCAGCCGGTATCTCCGCCCTCTGGGTTCGAAGAGGCCAGCGCCAGGCCGCCGACTAGCAGCAGCGCCAGGATCAGCCCGGTGGTGGAGGGGCGGGTGCGCCCTCCGACGCTCATGATCCTCTTGAACTTGGAGGAGTGTTCCTCGTTGCGCCAGATGCCCTGGAACTTTTCCTTCCCTTCATCGGCATCCGCTTCACCGGCATTCTCTTCACTTTCATTCACGCCGATTCCATCGTCAGCGCGGCCTGCACCGCTTGCGGCAGCGTCCGCGCCGGCTGTGCCGCTTGCGGCAGCGTCCGCGCCGGCTGTGCCGGCTGCCGTGCCGTCAGCATCTTCTGCGCTCTCGCCGTCGATCTCCGTTAAGCCGGCATCGCCGTCAGAGCTGGAGGTGGTGTTGGGGCTTGCAGCGGAATGGGCGTCCTGCGAGGGAGCCGACTGCGTCCGGCCGATGGTTCCATCGCTGTCGAGCGGGCTGACGCGATCTGCCCCCTCAGCCTGCACGGCATCCATGGCGGCAGTTTCGTGCGCCGCTAAAGCTTTGCCCGCGGGTGCGGATCGGCCTACTGGTGCAGAACTGCTAGCCGAAGCGGCGGTCCCTGCATAGCCGCTCTGCAAAGCAGCAGTGGTTGAAGCCGACCGGTCGCTCGACGCGTGCTGGGCGGGCAGAACCTCCGTAGGGGCCAGCGCGGATTCCGCCGCCACAGCCTTCCTGGGATCGACGGCGGGGGAGGAGTAGGCGTCAGAACCCTCGAGAAAGACGCGCGGCATGTCGTAACGGTCCCAGAACACATTCACCAGCGCCGAGCGCAAAACACGCTCCACAGCCCACTGACGCGCCGGGTTCACCACGACCATTACTCGGAAGTTCACCTGCCACGACTGCCCCGCCGCAGTGGGGGCGACGATATCCGTGGCCGGCAGAACCTCGAGTTCGCCGGTTACGTCCCCGGCGATAGTCGAATCCTGCAAAGCCTTCGCCGCCGTAGCCTCCACGCGATCGGTCAGCTGTGACATGGACTCGCCCGGCTGCAGAGGAACCGCCAAGTCCACCACCGCCCGCGACCAGTCCTGGGAATAGTTCGTGATCACACCCGCGGAACCGTTCGGGATCGTCACCACCTCGCCGGAGGCCGTACGGACCTTCGTTGCACGCAACGTCAGCGCCACAACCGTGCCCGAAATATCACTGGACGTGCCGTCGAAGGCCACGAAGTCGCCCACGCCGAACTGACGCTCCGAAATGATGAAGAACCCCGCGAGGAAGTCGCCGATCACGTTCTGTGCGCCGAAACCAATAGCAGCTGAAACGACAGTTGCGGGCAGGGCGGCGCCCATAGCGGGGACGCCCAGGTTCGTCAGCCCCAGCATGATGATCGCGAAGTACGCAATCGCCTGCAGCACATACACCAATGCTCCGACCAGGGCGAGGCGGGATTTGGTAGCCTCCTCGCCCTCATTGAAGCGGTTGCTGACAATGCGAATCGCCAAACGGCCCACGCGGGGGATCAAAATTGCGATAATGACCAGTGCAGTTAAGGGAAGGCCGTGGACGACCAGCCATTCCCAGAGCTGGAAAGCATAGAACTTCAACATGCCTTCCCACCGTAGTCCCGGAAACGGCCGGGACGGGTGCCCCCGCCAGGATTCTGCCCGGATTCAAACCGGATTCTGACTGGAACTCAGCCGGATTCACGGCTCGCGTTCAGGAGCGCGCTCTGCGCCGCGGAGCGGCCGTGGTGGCCGCGCCGCCGTGGTGACCGCGCCGCCGGATGCGTGGCGACCGGGAGGACATTGGAGTTTCGGTTGCGCTGAGGCTGAGCGCCAGAGGGAAGCCGCGGATGGGAACTGGAGGGGGAAGCTCAGGGGAGCCGGAGAGATCGGGGAAGGGAGAAACCGGAGGGGGACCGGGGGGGGCGGGCGGGATGAAGTACAGGTCGGAGGCGTTTTATACTGTCCAGTAGGTGAGATAGGGGCATCATACTTTGGGAAACGAGTGGTCAACGGCTTGACTACTTTTGCAGAAGCCGCTAAATTTAGAGCCATGGAATTCACGCAACTAGTACGAGTACTCATTATCGAGGGGCGCCACTAGCTACCTCGTCGAGCTCGACACGGCGCCCCCGACAACTGACGCAGCAGCGTCGGCAAGTTGGGGGCTTTTGTTGTGTGGAGGACATGCACCTAACCGAACAAGCGATTCCACACCGAAGATTTTTCGGCTCTATCGCTTTTCCGGTGACGCCAGCTCGCCGAAGTGCGAACGCTGCGGCAAGCGCTGAGGCGCCTAGCGGCTTGCGTCAGCTCGGCGCGGCTGCGGCGGGCAACCGGGAAGTGAAGGGGCAGAGAATTGAAGGCAGGACGGATTCAAGGACTCAAGGAGCGAAGGAAAACGTGACACACACATCACGCTCGCAACCCAGCCCCGCCACCTTGGCGAACAACTCCCGCGGCAAGCGGCCAGAGCGAATTAACGGCGCACAGGCCGTAGTCCGCTCCCTAGAAGAGCTAGGCACCGATGTCGTATTCGGCCTGCCCGGAGGCGCCGTGCTGCCGCTCTACGAGGCGCTGTACGACTCCGAGAAGCTGAACCACATCCTCGTCCGCCACGAGCAGGGCGCCGGCCACGCCGCAACCGGCTACGCGCAGGCCACCGGCCGCGTGGGCGTGTGCATCGCAACTTCCGGCCCGGGTGCAACGAACCTGGTAACCCCCATCGCCGACGCCAACATGGACTCGGTGCCCCTGGTCGCGATCACGGGCCAGGTCGGTAAGGGTCTTTTGGGTACTGACGCCTTCCAGGAGGCGGACATTCGCGGCGTGACCATGCCGATCACCAAGCACAACTTCATGGTGACCCGCCCGGAGGACATCCCTGGCGCCATCGCCGAGGCTTTCCACGTGGCCTCCACCGGCCGCCCCGGCGCGGTGCTGGTGGACATCCCGAAGGACGTGCAAAACGCAGAGCTGGAGTTCAACTGGCCGCCGAAGTACGAGCTGCCCGGCTACCGTCCGGTCACTAGCCCGCACCCGCGCCAGGTGGAGGAAGCCGTGCGCATGATCAGCGCGGCGAAGCGCCCGACGCTGTACGTCGGTGGCGGCGCGATCAAGGCGGAAGCACACGCAGAACTGCTGGAATTTGCAGAAGCTAACGACATCCCAGTAGTCACCACCCTCATGGCACTGGGCAGCTTCCCGGCCTCCCACCCGCTGTACATGGGCATGCCCGGCATGCATGGAAGTGTCCCGGCAGTCGCGGCTCTGCAGCGCTCCGACCTGCTGATCACCATCGGCGCCCGCTTTGACGACCGCGTCACCGGCCACGTGGATAGCTTCGCCCCGGATGCGAAGGTCATCCACGCAGACATCGACCCGGCGGAGATCGGCAAGATCCGTGAAGTCAACGTGCCTATCGTCGGTGACGCCCGCGCGGTACTGGCCGCCCTCCACCAGGCGATGCGGAACCTGGACCTGAAAAAGCCCGCCACCGCCGGCTGGCTGAACTACCTCAACAAGCTGAAGCAGGACTTCCCCCGCGGCTACGATGAGCAGCCCAACGGCAAGCTCGCCCCGCAGTACGTCATCGAGACCCTGTCCAAGACCATCGGCCCGGATGCCATCTACGTCGCCGGCGTGGGACAACACCAGATGTGGGCAGCGCAGTTCGTGGATTACGAAAACCCTCGCACCTGGCTGAACTCCGGTGGCCTCGGCACGATGGGCTATTCCGTGCCCGCCGCCATGGGTGCAAAGGCCGGCAAGCCGGACACTTCCGTCTGGGCCATCGATGGCGACGGCTGCTTCCAGATGACCAACCAGGAGCTCGTCACCTGCGCGGTGGAGAAGCTGCCGATCAAGGTCGCGCTCATTAACAACGGAAACCTCGGAATGGTCCGCCAGTGGCAGACGCTGTTCTACGACCAGCGGTACTCGCACACCAACCTGAAGCCGGGGGAGACCTACCTGCCGGACTTCCTGATGTTGGCTGAGTCCATGGGCTGCGCGGCGTTCCGCGTCACAAAGCCAGAGGATGTAGAGCCGACCATCCGCAAGGCTGAAGAGATCAACGACCGCCCCGTCGTCATCGACTTCATCGTCGGCGAGGACGCGCAGGTGTGGCCGATGGTCGCCGCCGGCACGTCCAACGAGGAAATCCAGTACGCACGCAACCTGCGGCCGCTGTTCGACGAGGAATCCTCGGCGGCAGAATCGCCCGCGGAGATCCACGAGGTCACCCAGGAAGGTGAAGAAGACTAATGAGCACGAACAAGGTACAGGTCCACACCCTGTCCGTCCTGTGTGAGGACGTCGACGGCATCATCTCGCGTATCTCCGGCATGTTTACCCGCCGCGCGTTTAATATCCTGTCGATCAGCTCTGGTCGCACGGAGGTCGAGGGCATCAACCGCATCACCATCATCGTCGAGGGCGAGGATCACGTGGTGGAGCAGATCACCAAGCAGCTGAACAAGCTGATCCCCGTTATTAAGGTCACGCGCCACGACCCGGATTCAATCGTCTCCCGCGGCCTGATGATGGTGAAGGTCTCCGCTGACAACGCCAACCGCACTCAGGTGGTGGAGTCCGCGAAGCTGTTCCGCGCACATGTGGTGGACGTCGGTCCGGAGTCGGTGATCATCGAATGCACCGGCACGCCGTCGAAGCTGCAGGCTCTGCTGGACGTTTTGGAGCCGTTCGGTATTCGCGAGCTTGTCGAGGCGTCGCCGACTGCGATCAGTCGCGGTCCTCGCGCCATGTACCCGGCGAATCTCTAGGTTCTTTGGTGACGCCTTCAGCTTGCAGCCGGGTGGGCGTCACTACCTACGAAAGAGGGCAGCAGCCCCGCAATAGTTCACGGAGTTCACTATGTGGACGCCAAAGTCTCACCAAATGAAATAAAGTCTGCTATAAAGGTAGATAGTCAACGAAAGGAAGCTCCCCATGGCAATTGATGTTTTTTACGACGACGACGCTGATCTGTCCATCATCCAGGGCCGCAAGGTAGCCATCATCGGCTACGGCTCCCAGGGCCACGCACACGCCCAGAACCTGCGTGAGTCCGGCGTGGAGGTCGTCATCGGCCTGCGTGAGGGCTCCAAGTCCCGCGCCAAGGCTGAGGAAGCTGGCTTCACCGTGAAGACCAACGCAGAGGCTGCGGAGTGGGCAGACGTGATCATGCTGCTGGCTCCGGACACCTCCCAGGCGAAGATCTTCGCCGAGGATATCGAGCCGAACCTGAACGACGGCGACGCGTTGTTCTTCGGCCACGGCCTGAACATCCACTTCAAGCTGATCGAGCCGGCCGACAACATCATCATCGGCATGGTTGCCCCGAAGGGTCCGGGCCACCTGGTTCGCCGCCAGTTCGTCGACGGCAAGGGTGTTCCGTGCCTGATCGCCGTTGAGCAGGACCCGAAGAACAACGGCCGCGACCTGGCGCTATCTTACGCAGCTGCCATCGGTGGTGCGCGCGCCGGAGTGATCCCGACGACCTTCGAGGCAGAGACCGTTACCGACCTGTTCGGCGAGCAGGCCGTTCTGTGTGGTGGCACCGAAGAACTGATCAAGACCGGTTTCGAAGTTCTGGTCGAGGCTGGCTACGAGCCGGAGATGGCCTACTTCGAGTGCCTGCACGAGATGAAGCTGATCGTGGACCTGATGTTCGAGGGTGGCATCGGCAACATGAACTACTCCGTGTCTGACACGGCAGAGTTCGGTGGCTACCTGTCCGGCCCGCGCGTCATCGACGCGGACACCAAGAAGCGTATGAAGGACATTCTGACCGACATTCAGGACGGCACCTTCACCAAGCGCCTGGTTGCCAACGTTGAGGGTGGCAACAAGGAGCTGGAGGAGCTGCGCGCTTCCTACAACGATCACCAGATCGAGAAGACCGGAGCCAAGCTGCGCGACCTGATGAGCTGGGTCAAGGTCGACGCTCGCGCCGAGACTGCTTAAAGCGGTCTGGCTGAATAACTGAATGCTTTAGATTTCCAAGTTTATGGATTCTGAATTTGGAATCTGTTTAGCGGGGAGCCCATGTAGCGGTCGCCAATGGCGAGCCGTTTTGGCTCCCCGCCTTTGTTTTCAGTAAGTTGTCAATAAAGGATGTGGCTGCCTAAAGTGAGGGTATGAACGACCCCGCAAGCGCAGCTCAGCAACAACCACAGGACCGTGGTGGTGCCGACGTGCACCGCCACGGTTCTGCGCGTTTCAGCGCCGGCGCCGCGTCCGCGTCGACCGCTGGCGACACGAACGCGACCGCTGGCGCACCTGCGCCTCCGCCGGCCGGCGCGTCTGAGGGTAGTCGCGGGCGTTCGCCCGGGCGTTCGCGCGGGCGTTCGCACGGCCATGCACATTCGCACGACTTCGGCCACGCACACTCCCACGGGCATTCGCACTCTGCGCCGACGGATGCCCCGTTGCGCGCGCTGCTCATCGTGCTTGGCGTCACTGGCACAGTTTTCTTTGCAGAGCTGATCGGCGGCCTGATCACCGGCTCCGTCGCGTTGCTCGCCGATGCGATGCACATGCTTTCGGACGCCGCCGGCCTAATCATTGCGGTCGTCGCCATTTTCATCGGCCGCAGGTCCGCAACCGCGCAAGCGACATTCGGCTATCGGCGGGTGGAGGTGCTCGCCGCGCTTGTTAATGCGGTCACCGTGTTGGGAATCTCCGCTTGGATCGTGGTCGAGGCGTTCCAGCGCCTCAGCGAGCCGGTGGAGATTATGGCCGGCCCGATGATGATCGTCGCGGTGATCGGCCTGCTAGCCAACATCATTTCCGCGTGGATCTTGAACCGCCAGCGGGAGCATTCCGTCAATGTCCAGGGTGCATTCCTGCACGTGCTGGCGGATATGTTGGGTTCCGTCGCGGTGCTAGTGGCGGGTGGCGTGATCATTCTGACCGGCTGGCAGTATGCGGATGTTATCGCCTCGCTGGTGATTGCCGCACTGGTGTTGCCGCGCGCCTGGCAGCTGATGATGCAGGCCTTGCGCATTCTGCTCGAGCAGGCGCCTCCGGGCTACCAGCCCGCTGAGGTTGATGCTTTGCTGCGACAGGTCGACGGCGTGCTGGACGTGCACGATCTCCACCTGTGGTCGCTGGATGGCACGAGCGCGTTGGCTTCCGTGCACTTGGTGGTTCCGGAAGGGCGCGATCCGGCCGCGGTGCTGTGTGCTGCACAGGCCGCGCTGCAGGAGCGGGGGATCGCGCACGCCACCATTCAGGTGGAGCGCGCCAGCCACGCCGACCACGAGGGTCCGCAGAACGTCTGCTAGCGGTTGGGACAGCAATGTGCACTAACGGTGGGGGAACAACGTCTGCTAGTGGCCGAGAAAGCAACGTGCGCCAACGGTGGGGCAGCAACATTCGCTAACAGGTGGGAAGAATCTCGGCAATCGCCCTAGACCTGGCAAGGTAGGTTTACCTTGCTTAGGTGAACCTAAGTCTGGTAGTGTCTGCGGAATGATGAATTCTCGAAACTCTCAGCGCGGCTCTTTACGTCGCGCCCTGGCTCTCCTCGTCGCGACGATTCTCGGCGCCACGGCCCTTGTTGCCTGTGGCGCCGGTGACGGTAACAACGGTGGAGGCGGTAAAGACGGCGAGCCAAGGGTGGTCGCGTTGGACTGGCGATATGAGGAAATCCTCGAGGCGCTGGGCGTAAAGCCTGTCGGCATTGTAGAGATCGGCAAGTCCGCCGGGCCGAAGACTCTGGAGGGCAAGCTCGAGGGCATCGAATCGGTTGGACAGGCAAAGCAGCCGAACCTGGAGGTCATTCAGTCTCTTGAGCCCGATCTGATCCTCGCTAGCCCAACGCGGCAGGAATCGATCATGCCGCAGCTGGAGGAAATTGCAGAGACGAAGTCCTACAGCGACGCCAGCTACACCGACGTCCTTGACTCCATGGATGACATCGCAAAGAAGCTGGGCAAGGAAGATAAAGCTAAGGAAGTGCGCAAGCGTATCGAAGACAAGGTCGAAGAGGCAAAGAAGCTCGTCAAGCCGAACACTCGTGCAGCGCTGGTCGGATGGTCGAAGGGCACTCTCTACACCTGGATCAAGGATTCCTTTGCAGGCTCTCTTCTTTCTGACGCCGGCTACGTCTACGGCTACGACGGTTCCCGTACCGCTATCGAGTCCAAGACTGACGTTGCCGAAATGACGGGTGATAAGCTCCCCTCAATGAAGCTGGACCGGATGTACCTGTACAACGACATCGAGGGCTTTAAGTCCAGCCCATATAAGGATGTGGTGAAGGACATCGTGGACGTGGAGCAGGACACCTGGTCCCGTTCTCGTGGCCCGCTGGCCGCAGAGGCAATGCTGGATCAGATCATTGAAACGGAGAACGCTCGTAAGTAGGCGCACCTTCGTGCGTTTACGACCGAAGGAAGTTAAGTGCAACGAGGGCTAAAACCACGCCTTACACAACTAGCGATTCTGCTGGCGCTGGGATTGGCTGTCATTCTTGCAGTATGGGTCTGGCGCATGAGCAGCGTGGAAGTGCCGACTAACGCACCAGAACTCGCGGGGGAGATGCACTCCGTCATGCGCGACCGGCTCTTGGCAGCGACGGTGATCGGCATGGCTTTGGGCGCGGCAGGCGTGCTGCTTCGCACGGCTACAGGCAACCCGCTGGCGGATCCGGAAATCACCGGCGTGAATTCCGGTGCGGCTTTCGGCGCTGTGCTGTGCACGACGATCACGGGATCTGTGTCGGGCGCAGCTGTGTTGCCGGGGGCGTTGTGTGGTGCAGCGCTTGGAGCTGCGATCACGGTAGGTATCGGGATGCGTGTGACGGTGGGGGATCCGACTGGTGCTCAGTCGGTGCAGCGGATGATTTTGCTCGGCATAGCCGTTTCTGCATTGTTCTCGGCGTGTACCGCGATCATTTTGGTCATCGATGAGGCTCAGCTTTCGACCGTGCTGTCCTGGCTTTCGGGGCGCTTGGGTGGGGTTCGTCTCCCAGACATAATGCCCTGCATTATTGCGGTGGCGGTGGTTCTGCCGTTTACCATTGCTGCTGGTCGGGGGCTGGATACTCTTTTTGCTGGTGACGCCCTCTCGTCTTCCGTCGGCGCGAACCCCCACCGTCTGCGCATTTTGGCAGTGGTGGGCGCAGTGCTGTTGATCGCGCCGGCAGTTGCGGCTGCTGGACCCATTGGTTTCCTTGGCTTGATGGCGGCGGTTGTCTCGTATCGGGTGGCGGGCCCGCGTCACCGATTGAGCTTAGTGATCGCCCCAGTGGTGGGCGCGGCGGTTCTGCTGTTGGCGGATTCCGTTGCGCAGGCTCTGTGGGCGCCGGCGGAGACTCCAGTGGGCGTGGTTACTGCCATTGCAGGCGTGCCTTTGCTGCTGTGGGGTATTAATCGGCTGCGACCAGGAGGTGGGCGCTGATGAACCGCAGGCTGAATCGCAAACGAATCCTCCGGAGGGGCGTTTCCCAGCCGGGAACTGCAGCGCCGAGGCGTGACACTGCGGCGCCGCAGGGTGATACTGCGGCGCCGCGGGAAGTTGCTATAGCGCCACGGCGTACTAATGCCGGCGCGCCCCGCGTTATAGCCGTGTATGCAGCGCTGCTGGCTTTGCTGGCGTTCGCGATCGTCCTGGGATTAAGCGTCGGCGCCGTCATGAAGCCCCCGGCAGAGACGATCCACGACCTCTTCACCGGTGGGAAACTCATATGGCGCTACCGGATGCCCCGTGTGCTCGTGGGAATCCTCGCTGGTGCAGCGATGGCGGTCTCCGGCGCGTTGCTGCAGCTAGCCCTGCGTAATCCGCTGGCAGCTCCGGACACTGTGGGCGTCACCGCAGGAGGGGGCTTGGCTGCCGTGGCAGCTCTGTTGAGTGTCGGTTCCTTGCCGGCGCAGGCACTGACTCCCGTGGCTTTTATCGGTGCACTGGTGGGTGCAGGCCTGGTGCTGGTGCTCGCGGGCCGAGGAGCAACGGATCCGGTGCGGCTTACCCTCACTGGCGTAGCGGTCTCTGTGGGTCTGGGCGCGCTGACTCAACTGTTGTTGGTCAAGGCTGCTCCGGAAGCCGGCGCGGCGATGACCTGGCTTAAGGGGTCGCTTTACGCCCGCACTCTCGCGGATGCGCAAGTAGTGGGGCCAGTGGTGTTGGTAGTCATCGTGGTAGCCATCGTGCTCTCGAGGCACCTGGACATGCTGAACCTGGACTCTTCTGCCATGGCGGGAGTAGGTGTCAGTGAGC
>NZ_CALLDG010000165.1 GCF_937999985.1 uncultured Corynebacterium sp. | reverse complement strand
CGGCCTGAAGGATCCGACGACCGCCCTGTCCCAGATGCCGGAGCCCACCGTCACCGACGTGGACCCGCACGCCGTTGCAGACAAGCTGGGGTTGAAGTAATGGGCGTCGAGATCCCCGTTGGCCGCAAGGCCACCGTCAAGGTTCCCGCTTCGACCGCGAACCTGGGGCCTGGCTTCGATACCCTCGGCCTGGCGCTGGGTCTGTACGACTATGTGACTGCCGAGGTCATCGAGTCCGGCCTGGAGGTCGAGGTCACCGGTGAAGGCGAGGGCGAGGTTCCGCTGGACGAGCGGCACCTGGTGGTGCGAGCCCTACGTGCAACGCTGAAGGAGGCCGACGTGACGGTTCCGGGGTTGCGTGTCAGCTGCACGAACTCCATCCCGCAGTCCCGCGGCCTGGGATCTTCGGCCGCCGCGGCGACGGCAGGCGTGGCCGCGGGCAACGGCCTGGCAGGGTTCACGCTGGACGACCAGGCACAGGTGCAGATCGCCTCTACCTTTGAGGGGCACCCCGATAACGCGGGCGCTTCCGTGCTGGGCGCGGGTGTTGTCTCGTGGACCAATACTCCCATCGACGGAGTGTCCGCACCGGCGTACCACGCCCGTCGCATCGACGTGCACCCGGATATCAAGGCCACCGCGTTCATCCCGGACTTCCACGCATCGACGGAGGCGATCCGCCGCGTGCTGCCCTCCGACATTAGCCACGTGGACGCCCGCTTCAACGTCTCCCGCACGGCTGTAATGACCGTCGCACTGCGCGACGATCCGAAACTGCTGTGGGAGGGCACTCGCGACCGCATGCACCAAACCTACCGAGCCGAGGTGCTGCCGGTGACCGCCGAGTGGGTGAACCGCCTGCGCAACCTGGGTTACCCGGCGTTCCTTTCGGGCGCGGGTCCGACGATCCTGGTGCTGAGCACCGAGCCGGTCGACAATGCGCTGGTGGAAGAGGCCCGTGGCCGCGGAATGAAAGTCCTAGACCTGGAAATCGCCGGTCCGGTAGAGGTTGACGTCACCGGATAAGTACGAAACTAGTCTTGGGCAGTAGCCGGGGCGGGAGTTTGCTTCCTCTCGCCCCGGCTTTTCTGTATCACGCCGAATAGTGCCGGGACGATGGAGAAGGCGACGATACCGAGGAAAATGGCCTCGATGTTGTTGCGCACGAACTCCACCCCGCCGAGCAGCGATCCCAGGTAGACAATGCCGCTGGCCCACAGCACACCGCCAAGCACATTGAAAAGAATGAACGTGCGGTAGCGCATGCCCGACATTCCGGCCACCAAGGGGGCATAGGTGCGCACGAAGGGTACGAAGCGGCATAGGATGATCGTGATCGAACCGTACTTTTCAAAGAACGCTTCGGAGCGGTGCAGGTGCTCTTGTTTAAAGAACCGCCCGTCCTTCCGGTTGCGCAGCGCAGGGTGAAAGCGGTGGCCAATCCAGTAGCCCACCTGGTCGCCCAGGATCGCTGCGATCGGAGTAATCAGCAGCACCTGCCATAGGGGTGCGAAGCCATCGGGCTGGCTGGCCAGTAGTCCCGCAGTGAAGAGCAAGGAGTCGCCGGGCAGGAAAGGAAAGAACAGCCCGGATTCGATGAAGATAATCGTAAAAATGGCGGGCAGGATCGCCGCGCCGAAAGGTCCGGAGCCCGAAAGCAAATACATCGGGTTGAACCACTGCGGCCCGAGGGCCAGCACAGTTACATCAGTCATGCAGAAAAACGCTACTCTACTTTTCTCCGCAATAGTTGGAATCGTTCCTGTTAAAAGCTGGTGAGTTTACCGCCAACTAGCCTAGGCCGGCACTTGCGCACCCCAGCGCGCCCCAGCAGGACCCTAGATTGTGATGATCTCGAACTTCCCCTCGCGGAAGTACTGGCGCAGGTCCTTCTTGTCGAACTTATCCACGCTGGTTTTGTCTATGTGGTCCACGAAGGTCCAGTTCTCCGGCACCATCCAGCCGGGCACGCGCTGACGTAGATCGTCGGCCAACTCCTGCGCGGTTTCCGCAGTCCAGGGGGTTCCTTCGGCAACCACTACCACCGCGAGTGGACGCTGCCCCCACTTCTCCGATGGAATGCCGATCACCGCCGCCTCGATCACCACTGTGGGTTCCAGCAGGTAGTTCTCCAGCGCCGCTGAATAGATCCATTCGCCGCCCGAGCGGATAATGTCGGCCTTGCGGTCGTGGATTGTCAGGTAGCCGTCCTTGTTTACGGTGGCGATGTCGCCGGTGCGGAGCCAGCCGTCTTCGGTAAAGCGCGAGTTGTCGTCCTTGTAGTACGAGGCTGTCACCGTGTTGCCACGCACCTGCAACTCACCCTCGTTGCGGTCGTTGGCTTCCAGCACGTTGTCGTTGTCATCGACGATGCGGTAGCGCATGCCCACGTGGAAGCGCCCTTGACTTTCGCGGTACTTGGCGCGGGCAGCGCCGGCCACGCCTGCGGGTGGGTGGGCGACGGTGCCCACCGGTCCGGTCTCCGTCATGCCCCAGGAGTGGATGATGTCCACGCCGAAGCGCTCTTCCCAGGCATCGATCATGGCGGGGGAGACCTGCGAGCCGCCGACGTAGATCTCCTGCAGGCTCATCTTCTTCGGGTGCTTCTTGGCGTAGTGCACTAGCAGCCCCGTCCACACAGCTGGCGATCCGTGGGCCTGGCGCGGCATGGCATCTGCGATCACGTGCGCCAGGTGCTCCGGGGTGGCGCTGCGGCCGGTGAACACGATCGGTGCGCCGGCCATAAAAGCGGCCAGTGGCACGCCCCAGCTGAGGACGTGATAGATCGGCACACAGCACAGGAAGCTGGTGCCGTTGCGGATGCTGAAGCTATCGGCGGCGCGCAGCTGCATGGAGTGCAGCCACAGCGCGCGATGGGAGTAGACTACGCCCTTCGGTGGGCCTTCGGTGCCGGTGGAAAAGCAGATGGCCGCCGGGTCGGTTTCTTCCACGTCCGGCCAATCGAAGTCGGCACTGCGCCCGTCGAGTGCGGCCTCCAGGTTCAATACGCGCAGGTGGCTCAAGCCTGGTTTGCCCTGTTCGCCCTGTTCACCCTGTGCGGCGATGAGCCGTTGCACCGCCTCGGTGTCAGCGACGTTTGGGCCGATCACCAGCACCGCCTCCACACACGGGCAGTCGGCCAGTAGCGGGACGATCTGTTCGCTGCAGGCTGGGTCGAGTACGAGCACTTTCGGCGCCGCTTTGTTGATGATGTGTGTGATTTGGGCGTCCATGAGGTGCCGGTTGATGGGGTTAAACACCGCGCCCATCGACGCCACGGAGAGCAGTACCTCCAGGTGCTCGGTGCAGTTTGGCAGCACGGTGGCTACGCGGTCGCCGCGTTCGATGCCGAACTCGTCGCGCAGCATGTTGGCCATTGCGGCCGCGCGGATGCCGATGTGCAGGAAGCTGGTTTGCTCTGCGATGTCGTCAAAATACGTGGTCACTGTGGTGTTTCGGTGAACGCTGGCCCCGTATTCCAGGATCCTCGCTACGGATAGTGGGATCTCCTGCATCGTCGACTTCATGCATTTCAGCCTAGCCGTTAGGTACTCGCGGTGTGGGAGGTGCTATGGTTAGCTACGGAAGCCGGATGTGAGGCTCGTTTCTTTTTCTCTTTCTTTCTTTTTACGACGCCACCCCGCGCTACACCCGCCGCCAGTCGCATCGTGGGACGTTAAGGCGGCAATCTTTCTGGAAGATTCCCGCAATCTTTGGGTTAAATTAAAAACTGTTGTCGAATACGCATGTCTGGCCAACCCTGGAGCTTCGCAGGCTTTTTGAAGGGTCGATGAAGAAGCCGGACGTGAAAGGACTTTTGTGAGCCTGTCCGATATTTTGGCTCGTGGCCAAGCCAATGGCCTCGCCTCGTTGAAATTGCCGGAGCTGCGACAGATTGCAGCGGCACAGGGGCTGAAAGGCACCTCTGGTCTTCGCAAAGGCGAGCTGATCGCCGTTATCGAGTCCGGTGGTGCATCGAGTGGCGGTGGAGCGCCCCGGAAGCCGCAGCCTGCCGAAGAGACTGCACCGAAGGAGCCTAAGGAGCCTAAGGAGCCGAAGGAAAAGCCGGTCGCGGAGGCGCGGGAGGGGCGTCACCAAGAAAAGCGCCAAGAAGAAACCGCAGATAGTTCCGAGCAAATCGGTGACGACCGCGGTGAAGAGCGCCGCGAAGATCGCGAGAAGAACCGCCACGATAACGAGCGCGGCGATAACAACCGGGACGACAATAACCGCGGCAACCGCCGCAACCGTCGCAATCGCCGCAACCGTCGTAACCGTGGCCGCGACAATAATCGTGACAACAACCGCGATAACAACCGCAACAACGGCGGTAATAACGGTGATGGCAATAACGGCGGCGGCAACGGCGGCAACAACAACCGCGACCCGAAGCCGGAAGAGCTGACACCCGTCGCGGGCATCCTCGACTTCGTCGACGCGAACACCGCGTTCATCCGCACCACCGGCTACCACGCGGGCCCGACGGACGTGTACGTGCCGATCAACACGGTACGCAAGTACGGCATGCGCCACGGCGACGCGATCGTCGGCACCATCCGCCCGAAGCACAACAACAATAACGGCGGCGGACGCGGACGGAACCGCCAGAAGTACACGCCGATCTACCAGGTAGAGACCGTTAATGGCCTGACCCCGGAGCAGGCGGCAGCGCGCCCGAACTTTGCGAAGCTGACCCCGCTGTACCCGAACCAGCGCCTGCGCCTGGAGACCGACCCGAAGACGCTGACCACCCGCGTGATCGACCTGATCATGCCGATCGGCAAGGGCCAGCGCGCACTAATCGTTTCCCCGCCGAAGGCCGGTAAGACGACCATCCTGCAGGACATCGCCAACGCGATCTCCACGAACAACCCCGAGTGCTACCTCATGGTGGTGCTGGTGGACGAGCGCCCGGAGGAAGTGACGGACATGCAACGCTCCGTCAAGGGCGAGGTCATCGCCTCCACGTTCGACCGCCCACCGGGGGAGCACACCAACGTCGCCGAGCTGGCCGTCGAGCGCGCAAAGCGCCTGGTGGAGCAGGGTAAGGACGTTGTTCTGCTGCTGGATTCCATCACCCGCCTGGGTCGCGCGTACAACAACTCCTCGCCGGCCTCGGGCCGCATCCTGTCCGGTGGTGTGGACTCCAACGCGCTGTACCCGCCGAAGCGCTTCCTGGGTGCTGCCCGCAATATCGAAAACGGTGGCTCACTGACGATCATCGCCACCGCGATGGTGGAGACCGGCTCGGCCGGCGACACGGTGATCTTCGAGGAATTCAAGGGCACTGGCAACGCAGAGTTGAAGCTGGACCGCAAGATCTCCGAGCGTCGTGTGTTCCCGGCCGTGGACGTGAACCCGTCGGGCACCCGCAAGGACGAGCTGCTGCTCAGCCCGGAGGAGGCGCGCATCATGCACAAGCTGCGCCGCATCCTGTCCGCGCTGGATTCGCAGGCGGCCATCGACCTGCTTATCAAGCAGCTGCGTAAGACCAAGACCAACCGGGAGTTCATGCTGCAGGTTGCCAGCTCCGCGCCCCTGGCAGGCGAGGACGAGGAGGATTAAATCATGAGCCAATCACCGTCAGTCATCGACGACATCCTGGCCGAGTACCAGGGCCTGGAAATGCAGCTGAGCGATCCCGAGCTGCACAACGACCCGGCCGCCGCCCGCAAGGTCGGCAAGCGCTTTTCCGAGCTGCAGCCGATCATCCAGACGCACCAGAAGCTCGAGCAGGCCCGCGAGGACCACGAGGCTGCGTCCGAGATGGCATCCGAGGACAAGGAATTCGCCGAGGAAGCCAAGCGCCTGGAAGAGGAGATCGGCGAGCTGGAGGAGCAGCTGACCGACCTGCTCGCCCCGCGCGACCCGCACGACGGCGACGACATCGTCATGGAGATCAAGTCCGGTGCCGGCGGCGAGGAAGCTGCGCTGTTTGCTGGCGAGCTGGCCCGCATGTACCAGCGCTACGCTGAGCGCCACGGCTTTAGCACCGAGATCCTGGGTCTAAACGAGACCGACCTGGGCGGCGTGAAGGACATGACCCTGTCCATTCGTTCCAAGCAGCCCTCCCGCGATGGTGCGTGGTCGGAGTTCAAGTTCGAAGGCGGCGTGCACCGCGTGCAGCGCATCCCCGTCACCGAGTCGCAGGGCCGCATTCAGACTTCCGCGGCGGGCGTGCTGGTGTACCCGGAGCCCGACGAGGTCGAGGACGTGCACATCGACGACAAGGACATCCGCGTGGACGTCTACCGTTCCTCCGGTAAGGGCGGCCAGGGCGTGAACACCACGGACTCGGCGGTTCGCATTACCCACCTGCCGACCAACATCGTGGTGACCTGTCAGAAGGAGCGCTCCCAGATCCAGAACCGCGCCCGCGCGATGCAGGTTCTGGCTGCGCGCCTGCAGCAGATGAAGGAAGAAGAGGCCGAGGCCGAGGCAGCCGAGGGCCGCGCAGCGCAGATCCGCACCATGGATCGTTCCGAGCGCATCCGCACCTACAACTTCCCCGAGTCCCGCGTTTCTGATCACCGCATCGGCTACAAGGCCAACAACCTGGATGCTGTCCTGGACGGCGACCTGGAGGCCCTGCTTGCGGCGCTAAAGGAAGCCGATCGCGCACGCCGTCTCGAGGCCGAAGACTAGCCGTCTTCTCGCCACAGGTGACGGCAGAACGGCAGGACAGTAGAACGGCAGAACGGTGGGACGTTGAACATCAACCAGGCGATCCGGGAGGCCACCGCACAGTTGAGCGCGGCGGGCATCGATTCTGCCGCAGTCGACGCGCGCCTGCTGATGCGCTACCTGCTCGCCGACCCCGGCACTAGCCCTGCTGCTCCTGGAACCAGTGCTGACACCGCCGCTCTTGCCACGCCCCGCGCCGCCGTCGACCCCGGCACCCTCTTTATGCGCGCCGACGATCCCGCCCCCAGCGCCTATGCCGACTGGGTGACTCGCCGCGCCGCGCGCGAACCCCTCCAGCACATCGTCGGCTCCGCCCCCTTCTGCGGCCTGGACCTCTTTGTGGAGCCCGGCTGCTTCGTCCCGCGCCCCGAAACCGAGCTGCTCGCCGACTGGGCCGCGCGCTTCCTCAATGGCCGCCCCGCGCCGCACGTGGTCGATCTTTGCTGCGGACCCGGCACGTTGGGGCTCGGGGTTTCTTTTCTTTATGACGCCCCCATCTCCCTGACCGGAATCGAAATCTCTCGTGACGCGCTGCGCCTGGCCGAGAGGAATGCCCGACTTGTTCCGCAGGTCAATACCACTTTCATTCAGGCCGACCTGGCTGTCGATGATCCGGTTGGGGTGCCAGCGACGGCGGGCGTTTCCCCTGAGGCTTTTGCGCACGCGGACGTGGTGGTGTGCAACCCTCCGTACGTGCCGGAATCCGCGGAGGTTTCCCCCGAGGTGGCTGCCGACCCGCACGCTGCCGTGTTCTCCGGGGACGACGGACTGGAGCTCATGCCACGGGTTCTGCAGTGGGCTGAGGCGCTGGGGCGGCCAGGTGGTGGCGTCGGAATAGAACACGACGACTCCAACGGCGCGCAGGTGGCGGCCATGATGCAGCAACGCGGCTGGCGAGAGATCACTCAACACCGCGACCTGGCTGGCCGGCCGCGCTTCGTCACCGCCCTGCTACCGCAGTAGTACCGGCGATGGGGTTAAGGTAGAGCACGTAATAAATGAGCAAGAAAGGGCCGCAATGTCGAGAACCGTAGACGCAACCGATCCGCAGAACCGCGAGGCCGCGCTAGACGCAGCGGCGAATGCGGTGAAGGGCGGACGGTTGGTCGTGCTGCCGACCGACACGGTCTACGGCATCGGCTGCGATGCCTTCGACAACGAGGCAGTGGCCGCCCTGCTGCGCGCCAAGGGGCGTGGCCCCGACATGCCCGTTCCCGTGCTGGTTCCCAGCTGGACCACCATCCAAGGTCTCGTGCGCGAGTACACCTACAACATGCGCAAGCTCGTCGAGGCCTTCTGGCCGGGTGGGCTGTCGATGGTCGTCCACCAGGCGCCGAGCCTGCCGTGGAACCTGGGGGATACCCGCGGCACCGTGATGTTGCGCATGCCCAACCAGCCCATTGCGCTGGAGCTGCTCGAACGCACCGGCCCGATGGCGGTTTCCAGCGCCAATATCTCCGGCCAGCCGCCGGCGACGAATGTGCAGATGGCCGAGGATCAGCTGGGCGCGGATGTGACAACCTACATCGACGGCGGGGAAGCGCATCATGGCGTGGCCTCCACCATCGTTGACCTTTCCTCCGGCCGCCCGCGCATCCTTCGCGAGGGTGCGGCCACCACCGAGCGCGTGGCCGAGATTCTGGGAATGAGTAGTGCGGAGCTGCGGGGAGACGTCTAATGACAGTCCTTGCCCAGCCGGCTATCGGCGCAGGTATTCCCCTGCGCGAGTTGGTGTTGGTGCTGCTCGTCGCCTGCACGGTGACGTATCTGGTGACGGGCGTGGTGCGCTCGGTGATTCTGCGCTACGGCCGGATGGCAGCCCCGCGCGAGCGCGACGTGCACCAAGTTCCGATGCCCCGGCTGGGCGGGGTAGCGATGTTTACGGGGCTGGTCGTGGCCGTAGTGGTGGCCAACCAGCTGCCCGCGTTGACGCGCGGGTTCCCGCCGGTAACGCCAGATATGACGGCGGTGCTGATGGCCGCCTTCGTGATTGTGGTCGTCGGGGTGGTGGACGACCTCTACGACATCTCCTGGGTGCTGAAGCTCGGCGGGCAGGTAGTGGGTGCCGTGGTGATGAGCCTGATGGGCTTGAGCTGGTATTTGTTCTACCTGCCGTTCGGGGACGGCACCACGCTGATTCTGGACCAGATCCAGTCCACGATCCAGACGGCGCTTTTGACCGTCACGATCGTGAACGCGATGAATTTCGTCGATGGCCTGGACGGTCTGGCCGCGGGGTTGGGGGCGATCGCCGCCGGGACGATCCTAATCTACTCGCTGACCATCCTGCATGACCAGGGCGGCACCGTGGCGGCCTACCCGCCAGCGATCATCTCTGCGGCGCTGGTGGGAATCTGCATGGGTTTCCTGCCTCACAACTTTTCGCCAGCGCGCATCTTCATGGGGGATAGCGGCGCGATGCTGATCGGCCTGCTGCTGTCCGCGGCCTGCACGTCGGCATCCGGGCGCATTAACGCGGCGCTGTACGGGCCGGCGGATATGGTGGCTCTGCTCTCGCCGATGATCGTGGTTCTGGCGGCCCTGTCCATTCCACTGCTGGACCTGGTGATGGCAGTCGTGCGGCGCGTGTCCCAGGGCAAGAGCCCGTTCTCTCCAGATAAGAAGCACCTGCATCACCGATTGCTGCACATTGGCCACAGCC
>NZ_CALLDG010000164.1 GCF_937999985.1 uncultured Corynebacterium sp. | reverse complement strand
CTTCCAAGGGCTGATGACTAGAAACCCAAAGGCCAACGCCCGCTTCCGCAATGGATCGATAGAGCCCTTGCAGATCCCGCTTCGCCAGTGGGTCGAGTGCGGCGCTGGGTTCGTCCAGCAGTATGTGCTCCGCGTTAGAGTTCAGGGCTGTAGCTATTTGCACGCGAGCTTGCTGCCCACCAGACAACTTGCTGCATTGCTTATGTGCGTGTGCTTTAAGTCCGACGAATTCAATCCAATAGGCTGCGGACCTCTTGCTCTCCGCCCAACCGGCTCCATTAAGCCAGGCGACGTAGGAAACATAGTCGACCACGCGCGCCCCATTGATGCTTTCGAAAAGTTGCGGGACGTACACCGCTCGGCCCAACTTCGGCACAGCGCCTTTGGACGGTTTTAGCTGTCCGGCCAGCAACTTCATAAGCGTGGTCTTACCGGCGCCATTGACACCCAGGATCACTGTTGGGCTAGCGGGAACCTCGAGGGAGTGGACCTCGACTCCTTCATTAGAGCGCGGGTAGCTAAAAGAAAATGAGTAGCTATTCGACAAGGAAGTTTCAGACCTTTAGTGCGCAGAGATTCTGTGTGATGGAACAAACCTACGAAGACATAAAAGGATTGTCAATAACTAATTCTGCGCCTGCCACACGACCGCCGTCGCCACGGCCGCCACACCCTCGCCGCGGCCGGTGAAGCCCATGTGATCGGTCGTGGTGGCAGAGACGGAAACCGGAGCGCCGATCAGCTCTCCCATCACCTTCTCGGCCTCCGCGCGCCGGGTGCCCATCTTCGGGCGGTTCCCCACCATCTGCACCGCCGTGTTGCCGATCACGAAGCCCTTGGATTCCAGCAGCTCACGACACTCGCGCAGTAGGCGTTCGCCGGAGACGTTGTCGTATTCCTTGCGCCCCACCCCGACGAAGCTGCCCAGGTCCCCCAGCCCGGCGGCGGAGAGCAGCGCATCCACTACCGCGTGCGCCACCACGTCGCCGTCGGAGTGCCCCTCGCACCCGTCCTGCCCCTCCCACAGCAGGCAGGCCATCCAGCAATCTTTACCTGGCTGCACCTGGTGAGCATCCGTCGCAATGCCGACGCGGGGGATGATGTGTGGGGTGTTCATGCCGTCTGCCTCTCGCCTCTGGTTGCGTTCTACTTGTCTGCTGGGGGCCTTCTAGCCCTCGCTGCCATTCAGGATCATCTGCGCCACGCGGTAATCCTGGGGTGTGGTGATCTTCATAGCTAGCGGATCGGCATCAACCGCCACCACCGGGAAGCCTGCCATCTCCATCAGTGAGGCATCGTCTGTTACCAGCGGCAGCGGTGAGGCACCGACCCGATCCACCGCGTGCGCGGAACTGATCTCCGTGGTGCGCAAGTACTGCTCATTGGCTTCAATCAGCTTCTCCAGGTCAAATACCTGCGGCGTAGCTGCTGCCCGCAGGCTAGCGCGGTCTGGTGTCTGCTCCACGACCGTCTGCCCTGCGCGGGGGCCGGAGGTGGGGGCGTCAATAACTTTAATAGTGTCTACCACCGGCAACACCGGGATCGCCCCGCACCAGGAACCACCCGCGACACCACGGCGCGCGCGGTCGACAACCTCGGCGATCATGGCGGGTGGGGTGAGGCAGCGGGCGGCATCGTGGACGGCTACGAAGCGCCCCTCGGTGGCCTCGCCCGCAGCATTTAGCCGCCGTTGGATCGCAACGAGGCCCGCGTACACAGAGTCAAAGCGCTCGCCACCGCCAAGCTCCACGCTGACGGTCATGGGCGCCCACTCCGCGGCGTTGATTGGATCACTGACGATGCGCCCGGCGTGGTCGCGCATGTTCTCGCTGACCAGCACAATCGCTTGATCGATGTTTTGGGACGCCGCCAGGCCGTCCAACGACCGTTCCAGCAGCGATCGACCGTTGAGTTCGACGAAAGCCTTCGGGGTATCGAAACCCAGGCGAGTGCCACTACCGGCGGCGGCGACGAGTGCGTAGACGTTCGCTGTCACAGCGCCTGCCCGGTTTAGTCTTCGCCGTCCAGCTCGTCGTCCAGATCAATGGAGCCGCCGGACTTGGAGTCCTCGTCCACGCCTGCGGCACGGGCTGCAGCGGCGGCCTCGCGGTGACGCTTGATGGCGGCCTGCATCTCGGCCAGTAGCGCGTCGGTCTTCTTGTCGTCCACACCCTCGGCCAGTGCGAGCTCGCCCACGAGGATCTGGCGGGCCTTGGCCAGCATGCGCTTCTCACCGGCGGACAGGCCGCGGTCCTGGTCGCGGCGCCAGAGGTCGCGCACAACCTCGGCAACCTTGTTCACGTCACCACTGGTCAGGCGCTCCTGGTTCGCCTTGTAACGGCGGGACCAGTTGCCGGCCTCTTCCACGTCGGTCTCGCGCAGTACGGAGAAGACCTTGCGCAGGCCTTCCTCGCCCACTACGTCACGCACGCCAACCTTCTCGGCATTCGCGGCCGGGACACGCACGGAAAGATCGCCCTGGTTGATGCGCAGCACCAGGTAGTCGACGGTTTCCCCCTTGAACTCCCGCTGCTCGATGCCCTCGATGACGGCGGCGCCGTGGTGCGGGTAAACGACCGTATCTCCGACTGCGAACTCCATAAGTGTTCCTCTAACGTCCTTCCGAAAGACCGTGCCGGGCACTGGCAGGCACGGCGTAAATACCCGAGTAAATACCCGATAGATTCTACCGTAATCGACCGCGCTACCCGCATTTGGGGCATAAAACCCCCAGCAAGCGCACACTAGGGGGCACTAATTAACCTTAAAGGCCTCCTTGGCTAGGTGTACCGGCCCCCTACAAGCTAGGCTGGGTGCAGACGTTTTTATTCAACTGCTTTTAAGACATGCCTCAGATGGAGGAACGCATCGTGAAGACCCTCAAGGCCCAGCCGCTGAAGACGACCTTTGCCCGTGGTGCGCTGGCGCTGGTCGCAGCAGGTTCCGCACTCGCGCTGTCCGCGTGTGGTGCAGGTCAGATTTCCCAGACTTCCAGCCAGGTTGCCGCAGTCAACGGTGCTAGCGGCACCGCTGAGCACGCTGCCGTACAGGACGTTAACGTAGTTGTCGGCCCGGACAACTCCCTGGCTCTGAAGTTCACCATCACGAACGAGGACAACCACGGCAAGCCTGTCAAGGTTGAGTCCGTGAAGGTGGAGAGCAAGGAGATCTCCGGCCTGAGCGGCAAGGAGATCCCGGCTGGCGGCTCTCTGGTTGCCGACGGCAAGTTCGCCATGGAAGACCTGGAGGCCAAGAACCAGAAGCAGCTGCAGTACGCCACCACCTCCATCAAGGGACTGGATGACGTTTACGTCGGCGGCCACAAGAAGGTCACCTTCAAGCTTAACGTCGGCGAAGTCGAACTGAGCGCACCGGTTTCCGCATACGTTCCAGAGGCTGGCAAGCTGCACCGCGACGAGGATGGCAGCCTGACCGACAAGTAGCCCCAAGAGGTAGGCTTCCTCAAAATCGAACAAACGTCGCCGCCGGGCATTGGTTGTCCGGGGCGGCGTTTATTGTTGTGAGCATGGCAAGTAAGTCGAGCAAAGCAAGCCGGGTTTTCGTCTGCACCTCCTGCGACCACCAGCTGTCGAAATGGATGGGGCGCTGCCCACAGTGTGGTGAATGGGGATCGCTGGAGGAGCGGGACACGCGCTCTCTGGGTGCACTGGGGTTCGCCGGTGTTGCGGGCGCTGGCGGTGGCGTGGGGCGCCGCGGTGGGGGACGCGGGGCTGCCGGCCTAGTTCCAGGAGCCAGCGCCCAACCGGTCACCCAGGTGGATCCGACAATCGCCAAACACCGCCCCACGGGTATCGGGGAGCTAGACCGCGTACTAGGCGGCGGCATCGTCCCGGGCAGCGCTGTGCTGCTGGCGGGTGAACCGGGTGTGGGTAAATCCACCTTGCTTCTAGAGGTTGCTGCGGCGTGGGCTAAGAAGGGGCATACGGTTCTGATTCTCACCGCGGAGGAATCCATAGGACAGGTGCGCCACCGCGCGGAGCGTACCGGCGCGCTGCACGACAAGCTCTATCTGGCCAGCGAAAATGACCTGGAGAATGGTCTGGCGCAGGTCGATGCACTTAGCCCGGAACTAATCATCGTGGATTCCCTGCAGACAATGCAGGCCACTGGGGTGGAAGGCGTGGCTGGTGGCGTGGCCCAAACCCGCGCGGTCACCAGTACCCTGACAACCCTGGCGAAGATGTCTGGCACGCCTGTCATCGCAGTGGGTCACGTGACGAAGGAGGGTGCGGTCGCCGGCCCCCGCACCATCGAGCACCTGGTCGATGTCGTGTTGAACTTCGAGGGCGACAAGCACTCCTCCATGCGCTTTCTGCGCGGCATCAAGAATCGCTTCGGCGCCACGGACGAGGTCGGCTGCTTCGAGCAGACCGCCCACGGCATCCAGGAGGTTGCGGATCCCAGCGGACTGTTCTTGCATCACCGCACGGAATCTGTGACCGGCACCGCAGTCACCGTCGTGATGGACGGGCGCCGCGCCATGGTCGGCGAGCTGCAAACTTTGGCTCTTAACAGTGAGTTTAAAAACCCGAAACGCTACATGACCGGCATGGATGCCTCGCGCGTATCGATGGTGCTGGCCGTCCTCTCCGAACGCTGCGGATTGCCACTGGCAGATAAGGAAGTCTACGCCGCCACGGTCGGCGGGATGAAGATTCTGGAGCCTTCCGCGGATCTGGCGACCGGGCTTGCGCTGGCCTCTACCGCGAAACGTACCCCGCTCCCCCTGGGCTTGGTCGCCCTCGGTGAGGTGGGCTTGGGTGGGGAAGTGCGCCGCATTCCGCAGCTCACTCAAAGGCTGGCAGAGGCGCACCGCCTGGGCTTCCACACCGCGCTAGTGCCGAAGAACTGCCACTACGAAGCTCCGAAGGGAATGAAGGTAAAGGAAGTATCCACGCTCTGCCAGGCGGTCAACTACTGCCTATCTACTGACTAGGCCACCAGCCAGGCCATTACTAGCTACTGCAAGTTAAACGAGGCCGGCTGGGACGTATTGTCGCCCACGTGGGCGTACAGCAGGTAGCTTCCCGGATCGACCGGTTTGCGGTCCTCGCACTTGCCCGGAGCGGAGGTGGTACGGGACCAGGCAGCCATCTCGTAGTTCGCGGACTCGCCGGCCTTGATCTTCGTATCGCCTACGACCTCCGGCTCGTTGCAGTCGATGTCGCCCCACACGCGCTCATAGTTGCCCATGGTGAAGACCTCGAACTTCAGCGGGGAATCATCGAAGTTGATGTCACAATCCGCATTCGTCGGGTTCTCGATCTTCACGAAGAAGTTCGGCTGCTGCTCCGCGTTGAACGTCGGAGCACCCGGTCGCGCAATTACCCGCAGGTCGGCGAGCGAGCAAGAATCCTTCTTCTCGTCCTTGTTCTCGTCGCTCTCGTCGTCCTTGCCTTTATCTTTGTCCTTTTCTTCGGACGCCTTCTCTTCCTCCGAATCGCTCGGTTCCGTACCCTTCGGCGGCTCCGGCGAGCTAGTCATATCCTGCTGCTCAGAGGTAGTGATGGCAGTCTCGGTGGACGCCGTGTTCTCGGAGTCCCCTCCCCCACTGACCAGGCTGATTAAAGCCCAGATCACACCGATCACAACGACCAAGATCACCACCGCAGCGATGCGGCGGCGGATATACACTTCGCGTGGCAACGGGCGCCTGTTGTCTTCATCAGTCACGCAACTAATGCTAAAGGCTGCCCGCTACAAGACAGCGCATAGACACGGGATAAACCCGGCAAAACTCCTAGTGAACGCGCTGTGCGCCCTCAATATCCAACCCGTAACTGACCAGCGGCTCGGCCAGGCCATCGGACAGGCGGTAGCGCAGCCCCACAACTGCGCAACGGTTGTCGGCCAGACGCGCCTGAATCTCCGGCGAACGATCCACGATGTGGTCGGCGATCTCCGCCACGTGGTTGCGTTCGAAGGCGTCACTACTTTCCATGCCGCGCTTCTTCGCGGACAGCAACGAGGGCGTGACCTTCTCCACGAGCACGCGCTGGAATCCCGCGGGCATGTCGCCGCCGTTCAACGCCTGGGAGGCGGCCGCAACCGCGCCGCATTTCTCGTGCCCCAGCACCACAACCAGCGGCACCTCCAGGGAGTCCACCGCGAACTCCAGGGAGGCCAGCACGGACAGGTCGGTAATCTCGCCGGCGGTGCGGATTACGAAGACATCGCCGAGCCCCTGATCGAAGAGGATCTCCACCGGGGCGCGGGAATCGGAACACGCCAACACTACAGCCTGGGGCTTCTGCCCCTCCTGCAGGGAAATGCGGCGGCTCAAGTCCTGGCGCGGGTGGTCGGAATCGCCGCGCATGAAACGTTCGTTGCCTTCGCGCAGACTATCCCAAGCCTGCTGCGGGGTCTGATGTTGGCTGGAAGTCATGGTTCCATTGTGCACCGCGCTACAGTGATTCGTGCAATGAACTCCCCTTCCGCCGCCTCCCCCGATCTGCCCACCGGCCCGCACAGTAGCTTGCCCGCCAAGCTGAACTCTTGGTACGCCCGCAACGCCCGCGATCTGCCCTGGCGCCACCCGGATACCAGCCCGTGGGCGATTCTGCTGAGCGAGGTCATGAGCCAGCAAACGCCCGTCGCCCGCGTGATTCCCCTCTGGCAGGCTTGGCTAGAACGCTGGCCCACCCCGGCGGATCTGGCCGAGGCGCCGCGGTCCGAGATCTTAAAAATGTGGGCCAACCTGGGCTATCCCCGGCGCGCGCTTCGCCTCAAGGAATGCGCGCTCGCCTGCGTGGAACGCCACGGCGGCGAGGTGCCCAGCGATATTGCCGAGCTCGAGGCCCTGCCGGGGATCGGTCACTACACCGCCCGCGCCGTCGCGGCCTTCGCCTTTGGTCAGGCCGTGCCGGTTGTGGATACGAATGTGCGCCGCGTCTACCGCCGCCTCGTCGACGGTCGCTACCTACAAGGCCCCGCCCGCGCGCGCGACCTGGCGGATGTGGCCTCGTTGCTGCCCCACGTCGATCCGGATCCTCGTTTGGTTGGACGCCAACTGCCTCCACCGCCCCAGCCTCAGCCCACTGACACGAGCACCGGCTCCTGCGCGGGCACAGACACGGGCACTGGCGCCACAAGAGACGCAGACCGAGACTCCGCGAACCTGATGTGTGCCGCGCTCATGGAGCTCGGCGCTTTGATCTGCACCGCGAAAAACCCAGCATGCGACCAGTGCCCCTTAATCGACGATTGCGCGTGGGTGCAGGCGGGCAAGCCGCAGCCGACAGAGGCGGAGGCACAGGCCGCGGCCCAGCGCGTGCAGAAGTTCGTGGGGACCGATCGCCAGGTCCGCGGAAAGATTATGGGGCTACTGCGGGAAGCGGGGGAAGGTGGCGTCACAAAGAAAGAGATAGACCTGCTGTGGCCCACAACCGAACAGCTCGAGCGAGCCCTGCAGTCACTGCTCGACGACGGGCTGGTGGCCCGCGAAGGCGCAACGTACCAGCTACCGCGCTAGAAGCGGGTGGAAGCGCTTAGGCTCTACGGGGATGCGTGCATTAGAGTGATAAACGTTACCCAAATCACATTAGGAATGATTTATGTCGACCTCACCCTCCTCGACCGCTAAGCAGTCAAACACAACCACCACCGTGGCGGCTGTTGGCCTCATGCTCTTCTCTATGTTCTTCGGCGCCGGCAACCTCATCTTCCCGCCCATGCTCGGCGTGGAATCCGGCGAGAACTTCACCCCTGCCATGATCGGCTTCCTGCTGACCGGAGTACTCATGCCGGTGCTGACGGTCATCGCCATCGCAATTTCCGGCAACGGTGTGCGCGACCTGGCCTCCCGCGCCGGCGCACTGTTCGGGCTCATCTTCGCGATCGTTGCCTACCTTTCCATCGGTGCGCTCTACGCCGTACCGCGCGCCGCAGCGATCGGCTACGAGCTGGGCATCGAATCCACCTTCGACCTCTCCGGCGGCTGGTGGCGCCTAACGGGCACATTCGCTTTCTTCCTGGTCTGCTTCCTGCTGACGCTTTGGCCCGGCAAGGTCGTAGATACTCTAGGCAAAGCCCTAACCCCAGTGCTGCTGATCCTGCTGGCCGTGCTGGCTATCGTCGGTCTGCAAAAGCTGAACTCCCCGAGCATTCCCGCCACTGAGGAGTACGCCTCCAACCCTCTGGTCAGCGGCATCTCCCAGGGCTATTTCACAATGGACTCCATCGGTGCGCTGGCCTTCGCGCTGATCGTGGTGAGCGCCTTTAGCCAGAAGGGCGAGACGGACCACAAGCGCATCATCAAGCTCTCCGGCATTGCGGCCTTCACCGCCGGTTTCTTCCTCATGCTGGTCTACCTGGGCCTCGGCCTGGTCGGCGCCCGCATGCCGGAGAAGGAAAGCTACAGCGACGGCGCAGCAATCCTGAGCTCCGCTGCACACCTGACCATGGGCAACACGGGTGAGATCGTGTTCTCGATGATCGTTCTGCTGGCCTGCATCACTACAGTCGTTGGTCTGACAGCAGCGACGTCTACCTTCTTCCACGAGCTGGTTCCGGCCATCAGCTACCGCTGGTGGGCCACCATTCTGACGCTCGTGGGCCTTGCTATCGCCAACCTGGGCTTGGAGAGAATTCTGAGCGTCTCTGGTCCAGTGATCGGCCTGATCTACCCTCCGGCGATCGTACTTATCGCGCTTTCCTACGTGCACCTGCTGTGCCGCCAGCACAAGCTAGTGTTTTCCTACCGCATCGGCGTGGCCGTGGCCTTCCTGTTCTCCTTCATCGACTTCCTGGCCGCCCTGAACGTGCCGGTCGACGAACTACAGAGCGCCCTGAGCTGGATTCCGCTGATGGATGCAGGCATGGGCTGGCTGCTGCCCACCATCTTCCTCACCGCCATTGGCTTGGTCATCGACCTGACCCGCAAGGTGCCAAACGACGAAGACAAGGACGTGGACCTGGAGGCGCTGGATCCGTTCACGGCGAATGTGGACGCCAAAGATACCGACAGCGCAACGGATGCCCCCGTTTCACGGGGCTAATTAGCGATACCTAATACTTCGGACAGAGAAAACGCTTAGGATGCCCCTATGACGTTTTCTCGTAGAAGTTCCAACCACTCCCCCTCTGACCGTTCCCGATCCCTCCGTTCCCGAACCCTAACCGCTACCTTCGCAGTTCTGCTGCCCGCAGCCATCGCCGCCTCCGGAATGGCCCCAGCCACCGCAGCACCCGGCGGGCTCTATGGGTCCGTCGAGGGATCCGCCTCTAAGGCCGCCGCCACTGGCAGCGGCAAGTCCGTAGTGGGTTCCCTGCCTAACTACGACCCAGATGGCTTCTACTCCTCCCTGCCTTTGCAGGTAAAGGGCAAGCCAGGCGAAATCATCAAGACTGCCCCCAGCAACTTTGCCCTCGGAATCCCCTTCGTCGACTGGACGAACAGCGAGGCCCAGCGCGTGGCCTACGTTTCCACCAACTCCCGTGGCGAGACCGTACCCGTCACCGGCACCGTGCTGGTTCCCCGCGCTCCCTACACCGGTGGCGGGGAGCGCCCACTGCTGGTCGTAGCTCCGGGCACTCAGGGCAGCGGCGATGCGTGCGCCCCAGGCAAGCTGCTGCCAATGGGCTTGGAGTATGAGGCTGCGCCCGTCGCCGCCGCCCTCTCCCGCGGCTGGGCCGTGGCGCTGACCGACCTGAACGGCCTGGGCACTCCGGCGCAGCACACGTACATGAACCGCGTGGATCAGGGCAACGCCACCCTGGACATGGCCCGCGCGGCGAAGAACATGCCTCGAGTGCCAAAGAGCGCACCGGTTGCGGTGTGGGGTTACTCGCAGGGCGGCGGTTCCTCCGCTGCAGCTCTGGAGCTGGCTCACACTTACGCCCCGGAGATCAACCTGAAGGCGGGCTACGCGGGTGGTGTGCCGGCGGATTTGGCTATGACTGCCACCGCCATCGACAACGGCCCGCTGGCCGCCGCCCTGGGCTACACGCTGAATGGTTTCCTCGTCTCCAACCCAGAGATCCGCGATGCCGTGGAGGAAAAGATGAACGACAAGGGCAAGGAGTTCGTCCGCCAGACCGCCAGCGAATGCGTCCCCGAATCCCTTGCGCGCCACGCCTACACGGATACGCGCACGCTGACGAAGAACGGCGAGTCACTCACGGAGCTGCTGGAGCAGGAGCCGTTCAAGAAGCTTGTTGACGCCCAACGCATCGGCAGCCGCCCACCCCAGGTCCCTGTGTACGTCGGCCATGGCACGAACGATGACACGATCCCGGTTGAGCAGAGCCGCCGTATGGCCCGCCAGTGGGCGGAGGGTGGCGCGAAGGTGAACTACGCGGAGCACAATATCCCGCGCACGTTCCCCCTGGGCGATCACATGCTGCCGATGTTCTCGCACCTGCTGCCTGCCCTGGACTGGGTGGATAACGTGATCCACGATCGCCCAGTGCAGTTCAACAAGGCCTAATCAACGCCTAATCAACAAGGCCCAGCCCAAGAGGCTTAGTTAGCCTTTCTGATTCCAGTCGTCGCTGGAATCTGCGGCGTCAAAACCCTTATCCTCCGGCACATTGCCCTCGGCGGCGACAGAGACCGCCTCCTGGGCCTCGTCGGCGGCGAAGTCCTCTTCACCGACCTCCGGCAGCGGCTTGGGCTTGGTGTCGAAGACGAACTTCGCATCGTCGCCCTTGGACTCGCCGTCCCAGTTCTCGACGTCGACGGTGACGATCTCGCCGGCGCCGATCTCGCCGAACAGGATCTTCTCGGACAGGTGATCCTCGATCTCGCGCTGGATCGTGCGGCGTAGCGGGCGGGCGCCCAGTACTGGGTCGAAACCACGCTTGGCCAGCAGGGACTTCGCCTGCTCGGTGAGCTCCAGGTCCATATCCTTCGCCTGCAGGGCGGTGCGCACGCGGCCCAGCAGCAGATCCACCATCTGCACGATCTGCTCGCGGGTCAGCTGGTGGAAGACCACGATGTCGTCGATACGGTTCAGGAACTCCGGGCGGAAGTGCTTCTTCAGCTCGTCGTCGACCTTCTGCTTCATCCGCTCGTACTGGGTCTCCTCGTCGGCCTCGCCGGATGCGCTGAAGCCCATGCCCACAGCCTTGGAGATGTCTCTGGTGCCCAGGTTCGAGGTGAAGATCAGGACGGTGTTCTTGAAGTCCACCATGCGGCCCTGGCCGTCGGTCAGGCGACCGTCTTCCAGCACCTGCAGCAGGGTGTTGTAGATCTCCGTGTGGGCCTTCTCGATCTCGTCGAACAGCACCACGGAGAACGGCTTGCGGCGGACCTTCTCGGTCAGCTGGCCACCCTCGTCGTAGCCGACGTATCCCGGAGGCGCACCGAACAGGCGGGATGCCGTGAACTTGTCGTGGAACTCGCCCATGTCGATCTGGATCAGCGCGTCATCGTCGCCGAACAGGAACTCGGCCAGAGCCTTCGACAGCTCGGTCTTACCCACACCGGACGGGCCGGCGAAGATGAACGAACCGGACGGGCGCTTCGGGTCCTTCAGGCCGGCGCGGGTTCGGCGGATGGCGCGGGAGACGGCCTTGACGGCATCGTCCTGGCCGATGATGCGCTTGTGCAGCTCGTCTTCCATGTGCAGCAGGCGGGTGGACTCTTCCTCGGTGAGCTTGAACACGGGGATGCCGGTCCAGGTGCCCATGACCTCGGCGATCTGCTCCTCGCCCACCTCGGCGACTTCATCCAGCTCGCCGGCGCGCCAGGCCTTTTCCTTCTCCGCACGCTCTTCGCCCAGCTTGCGCTCGTCGTCGCGCAGGGCTGCTGCCTTCTCGAAGTCCTGGTCGTCGATGGCGGCCTCCTTCTTACGGCGCACCTCGGCGATCTTGTCGTCGATGTCCTGGATGGCCTTCGGGGCGGTCATGCGCTTGATGCGCATGCGAGCGCCGGCCTCGTCGATCAGGTCCACAGCCTTATCCGGCAGGAAGCGGTCATTGATGTAGCGATCTGCCAGCTGGGCTGCGGCCTTCAGCGCTCCGTCGGTGATGGATACGCGGTGGTGTGCCTCGTAGCGGTCGCGCAGCCCTTTCAGGATCTCCACGGTCAGCTCCACGGAGGGCTCCGGAACCTGTACCGGCTGGAAGCGGCGCTCCAGCGCGGCATCCTTCTCGATGTGCTTGCGGTACTCGTCCAGGGTGGTAGCACCGATGGTCTGCAGCTCGCCGCGGGCCAGCTTCGGCTTCAGGATGCTGGCAGCGTCGATCGCACCCTCGGCGGCACCTGCGCCGACCAGGGTGTGGATCTCGTCGATGAACAGGATGATATCGCCGCGCTGGTTGATCTCCTTCAGCACCTTCTTCAGGCGTTCCTCGAAATCACCGCGGTAACGGGAACCCGCCACCAGGGACCCCAAGTCCAGGGAGTACAGCTGCTTATCCTTCAACGTCTCCGGCACCTTGCCGTTGACGATGTCCAGTGCCAGGCCCTCGACCACGGCGGTCTTACCCACGCCGGGTTCGCCGATCAGCACTGGGTTGTTCTTGGTGCGGCGGGATAGCACCTGCATTACGCGCTCGATCTCGTTCTCGCGGCCCACGACCGGGTCCAGCTTGCCATCCTTGGCTGCCTGAGTGAGGTTGCGGCCGAACTGGTCCAAAACCAGGGAGTTGGACTTCTGACCGGGGCGGCTCGGCGCACCCTCCGGACTGCTGCCCACACCGGCGGTAGCGGGCTCGCCGCCACCGTTTTCTTCCTCGTTCCCCTCGTAGCCGCTGAGCAGCTGGATTACCTGCTGGCGCACGCGGGACAGGTCTGCACCGAGCTTGACCAGCACCTGCGCCGCCACGCCTTCACCCTCGCGGATGAGGCCCAGCAGGATGTGCTCGGTGCCGATGTACTTGTGGCCCAGCTGCAGCGCCTCGCGCAGCGCGAGCTCCAGCACCTTCTTGGCGCGCGGGGTGAACGGGATGTAGCCGCTCGGCGGGTGGCCACCGGTACCGATGATGTCCTTGACCTCGGTGCGCACGGCATCCAGGGAGATGCCCATGGATTCCAGGGCCTTCGCTGCGACACCCTCGCCCTCTTGGATCAGGCCGAGCAGGATGTGCTCGGTGCCGATGTAGTTGTGATTCAGCGCGCGTGCTTCCTCCTGCGCCAACACAACGACGCGGCGCGCGCGATCCGTGAACCTCTCGAACATGGTGTGCTCCCTTTTTCAAAAGATGTAGCTTGCGTATTCGCCAATGTTGCCCACCTTAGCCGTGAGCGTGGACAACTCATATCGCCTTTCACGCAACACTGTGTTGTTGTTGCTTTATTCCGACGCCACCTCGGCCTCAACTACCCACATATCAGCAGTTCAACAGACATTCCGAGCCGAAATCTCTAAGCTGTACGCCGTCAGCGAACGCCCCCTATGAACCCCTTTTCCCCGGCTCCCCCACAACCTGTCGCTTCATAGTTATTTTTTCAAACCGAGAACTTTTTAGTCCAGAAACATTAAAGTGATGCACACCACTAAAACTTCGAGGCAGCGGTACTTGAGAACCCCCTCCAAGAGGACACCTCAGGAGAAACCACCTCGGAGAGAGCACCCCAGAGATAACAACCCAGAAAAACCACCCCAGAGAAACCCGCTCAGAGAGACTGACCCCAAGGAGAGTCACCCAAAAATGAACGCAGCAGCCGCCCAGTTGCCCAAGCCCTCCCTCACTGACCAGATCGGGACCGCAGGCACACTTCTTAAAGGCACACTGCCCCTGTTCAAATCGGGCGTCCTGGGATCCATGGGGCCCATCGCAGCTGGCAAAGCCCTCAAGGGAATCATCCAGTGGAGCTTCCTGCCCGCAGGCCTGCTGGCCATCGGCGCCGCGCGCGACCCGTACCACACGGCCATCATCGACGACGCCGGCTCGATGACCTACCAAGAACTCCATGAGCAGTCCACCGCCCTGGCACAGGCTCTATTCCGCACTGGCGTCCGCGAACGCGACCGCATCGGCGTACTGTGCCGCAACCACCGCGGATTCATCCTCACCCTGTGCGCACACGGTCGGTTGGGTACAGACATTGTGCTATTCAACACTGGGGCGTCAGCAAAGCAGACCCAGGCCGTGCTACAGGAACAAAAGATCGACATTCTTTTCATCGACGAGGAGTTCCTGCCGCTGCTGCCGAAGGATTTCGACGCCTGCCCCGTCGTCGTAGCCTGGGAAAACGGCGACACGCTGGGGCTCACCCGCGAAGCGGAGGAAGCCCTGAAGAAGGCCTCCAACGTTAGGGATGCGATCGACAGCGGCGACTACGCCACCCGCAGCGAAGACTGGCCCTCCCTGCACGAGGTGCTGAGCACCACCCCGGAGAATCTCTCCATCCCCACCCGCCCGCGCCAGGGGCGCACCATCATCCTGACCTCCGGAACTACCGGCACCCCGAAGGGCGCGCGCCGACCGGAGCCAAAGACGTACATGCCGGCGTCCTCCATCATGAGCCGCATCCCAATGCGCCACCACCGGCCGTCGTTCCTCTCCGCGCCGATGTTCCACACCTGGGGCTTCGCACAGATCCAGTTGGCGCTTGCGCTGCGCAACACCATGATCATGCAGCGCCGCTTCTCCCCCGAAGCTGCCGTGAAGCTGATCGAGAAGAACCGCCCGTACACCATTGCAATGGTGCCGACGATGCTGCGCCGCATGCTGGAGGTCGTGCCGGAGAACTTCAACTCGGGCACGAAGATCATCGCCACCTCCGGCGAGGCGCTGCCACCGAAGGTAGTGCGCGAGACGCAGGAGAAGTTCGGCGACGTGCTGTACAACCTCTACGGCTCGACGGAGGTCAGCTGGGCTTCTATTGCCACCCCACAGGATCTGCGCCAGCACATCAACACTGCGGGTAAGCCGCCGATGGCAACGACGCTGAAGGTCCTGGACGACAACGGCAAGGAACTGCCGAATGACGAGATCGGGCGCATCTTCGTGAAGAACGACATGCTATTCGAGGGCTACACGCGCCCGGGCTCCGACAAGGAGATCATCGACGGCATGGTCGCCACCGGAGACCTGGGCTACTACAACGATGAGGGCCTGCTGTTCATCTCCGGCCGTAGTGACGACATGATCGTCTCCGGTGGTGAGAACGTCTTCCCGCAGGAGACCGAGGACGTGGTTAACTCCATGGATTGTGTCGCCGAGTCCGCCGTGCGTGGTGTGGATGATCCGGAGTTTGGCCAGGCACTGTGCGCGTGGGTTGTGCCGGAGGGCAAGAGTGCGGCCGAGCTAACCGACGAGGAGAAGGCGGAGTTCGAGGAAAAGGCAAAGACGGAGGTCAAGGCTCACCTGGCTCGTCACAGTGTGCCGCGCTACTTCGTCTACCTGGACAAGCTCCCCCGCAACGCGGTGGGCAAGGTGGTTCCGCGCGAGCTGCCACAGCCTTAGCCCTCCCGGCCGCAGCCGTGGCCGCCCACCAGTCACGGCCTCGCCCCCTAGGCCTGTAGCCACCCCGCAGCCCATCCAAAAAGGCTTAAATGTCGTTAGAACGAGAATACGTTATCGGAAACGTTTTTTGTTTTAGCAAAACTGCTGGTCAGAGCGTTGCCGTCAGGGCTACACAGGTAGCAAATGTGACACTTTCTCGTTCTAACGACATTTAGCGCTGCGTAAAGCCAACCGAGGCGGTGGGCGCAAGCAAATGCGCCATAATGAGGGGCATGACCAACAACAGCCCCAACAACTCCGTTAGCCCCAACAACTCCGTAAGCCCCAACAACTCGGCCACCCCAGCTAGCTCTAGCAACACAAACCCCGGCAACTCCAACCCCCTCCGCCCGCGCGTGCTGTCCATCGCCGGCACCGACCCAACAGGCGGAGCGGGCGCGCAGGCAGATCTGAAGTCCATCATGGCGGCGGGTGGCTACGGCATGTCCGTCATTACCGCACTGGTCGCGCAGAACACGCAGGGCGTACGCGAGATCCACACTCCCCCGCTGGATTTCCTTCGCGCGCAGCTGGATTCCGTGTTCGACGACGTCACCGTCGATGCCGTGAAGATCGGCATGCTCGGCGACACGGAGACCATCCAGACCATCCGCGATTACCTGCAGAACCACCAGGTCACGACGGTGCTAGACCCGGTGGCGGTGGCTTCCTCGGGCGACCGGCTGCTCACTGCGGACGCCGAGGACGCACTGCGGGACTTCGCTGCCGCTTCTTCGGTTGTGACGCCCAATCTCCCTGAACTAGCACTCCTGACCAAGACCGAACTGGCCACCAGCGAGCAGCAGGCCGTTGACATTGCCGCGAAGTGGGCGCAGGAAACCGACACCACCGTCATCGTGAAGCTGGGTCACCTGTATGGACCGGAGGCCGGAAACATTGCAGTATCCCCTGCCGGGAAGACGCACAAGGTCGGCTCCCCGCGCGTGGAAACAAAAAACACCCACGGTACGGGGTGTTCTTTGTCTTCCGCGCTAGCCACTCGGCTGGGCGCGGGTGATTCGCTAGAGGATGCGCTGGATTGGTCCACTAAATGGCTCAACGAGGCCATCGCCAATGCCGACCGTTTGCTAGTCGGTAAAGGCCATGGCCCCGTTGACCACTCGGTGCGCCTGTTTTAGGCAGCTAGGCGAGGGCGCAGGCTCGAGCGCGCGGCGCGCAACGTAGCCGCTGCCTGCGCTCTCGCGCAGCCAGCTACTACTTGAGTTCCTTGGAGGAAAGACCCAGCTCGCGGCGAGCAACAACCAGCTGCTGAATCTGCTGGGTGCCCTCGAAGATGTCCAGGATCTTAGAGTCGCGGGCCCACTTCTCCAGCAGGTCACGCTCGGAGTAGCCATAAGCGCCGGCGATCTCAACCGCACGCAGGGTCAGGTCAGTGGCCATTCGGCCGGCCTTCGCCTTGCACTCGGAGGCTTCCTTGCTGTTCGGCTGCTTGTTGTCAGCCATCCAGCCTGCGCGCAGGGTCATCAGGTATGCAGCTTCCCAATCGCTCTCCAGGCGAATGTACTCGCTGGCAGCTGCGGGCTGGTTCCACGCGGGGGCGTCATAATCGATCTCTACACCTGCGTCGGTGAGGATCTCGCGCAGCTTCTCCAGGGAAGCGCGGGCTACACCAACCGCCATGGCGGCAACCATCGGGCGGGTGTTGTCGAAGGTGGCCATCACGCCACCGAAGCCCTTCTTGGTGTCCACCTCCGGGGAGCCCAGCAGGTTCTCCTTCGGGATGCGGACGTTGTCCAGGATGAAGTGCGCGGTGTCGGAGGAGCGGATGCCCAGCTTGTGCTCCAGGCGGACCAGCTCGAAGCCCGGGGTGTCGCGCGGGACGACGAAGGACTTGATGGCTGCGCGGCCAGCGGACTTGTCTACGGAAGCCCAGACAACAACGTGGGTGCAGCGTTCACCGGCGGTGACGAAGATCTTCTCACCGTTCAGGACGTACTCGTCGCCATCCAGCTTGGCGGTGGCGGCGACGGCTGCGGAGTCGGAGCCGAATTGCGGCTCGGTGATGGCCATGGCGGCCCAGATCTTGCCGAAGCGCTCGAGCTGCTCGTCGTCGGCGACGGCCGCTACGGCTGCGTTGCCCAGACCCTGGTAGGGGATGGACAGGGTGAGTCCGACGTCGCCCCAGCAGGTCTCGAGAACGTTGAGGATGGAGGCCATGTTGCCGCCATTCTTGACGCCCTCAGTCTTCTTCTTGTCATCGCCGCGGCCACCGGAGGCGCCAGCCATTGCCTGGCCGGCGTCTGCCATGCCTTCGACCAGGCTGGCCATGGTGTCCAGCTCGACGGGGCGCTCGTGCTCCGCGAGGTCGTACTTGCGGGAGATGGGGCGGAAGATTTCGGCGGCGGCCTGGTGCGCTTGGTTCTGGCCCGCCTTCAAACGCTTGGGGAGTTCCAGATTAATCATGATGTGGTTCCTTGAAGTTCCTTGTGCTTATTCGATATGGATTCGAATTGTGGCGGGGTTAGACGACGACTACGCCCTCGGCGATGCCGATGGCGCGCATGTCGCGGTACCAGCGCTCGACCGGGTGCTCCTTGGTGAAGCCGTGGCCACCGAGCAGCTGCACGCCGTCGAGGCCCATAACCATGCCCTTGTCGGATGCGTAGCGGCGGGCAAGGCCAGCTTCGCGGTTGAAGGACAGGCCCTGATCCAGGCGGGAAACACCGCGCAGCAGGATCAGGCGCAGGCCATCGAGCTCGATGCGCAGGTTGGCGACCATGAAGGCCACTGCCTGGCGGTGCGAGATCGGCTCGCCGAATGCTTCGCGCTCGTTGACGTACTTCTTGGTGTACTCGAGGATTGCCTCGCCGGTGCCGGCTGCCAGTGCGGCCCAGCCCAGGCGGGAGCGGCGGATGATCTCCGCGTAGTTTTCCTTGCGCTCGTCGGCGGGTAGGTCCTTGCCACCCAGCAGCTGGCTGGCCGGGACGCGGACGTCCTTCAGCAGGACGCGACCCAGAGCAGCGGCGCGCAGACCCATGGACGGGTCAGCCTCGACGACCAGACCCTCGGTGTCGGACTCGACGATAACGAAGGTGTTTTCGCCGTCGAGGTTTACTGCAATGACGAACAGCTCGGCCTTGCCTGCGTTCGGAACCATGGTCTTCACGCCGTTGATGACGATGTCGTCGCCCTCGCGGACGGCGGTGGTCTGCAGGGTGAACGGGTCGAACAGCGGGCGGGACTCGGAGACGACCACTGCGGAAGCCGGGACGGACTCGCCCGCGAACTCCGGCAGGTAGGTCTTCTGCTGGGAATCGTCACCGTAGTTGGTGATGACGTTGGCCACGCCGGCCGGTGCCAGGATGGCGACGGCCTGGCCCATATCGCCGAATGCCAGGGCCTCGGCGATCAGAGCGTTGGTGGTAGCGCCGGAGGCGGAGGCAATGCCCTCGTACTCTTCCGGCAGGTTGATCAGGGCAACGCCCAGCTCGGCGGCAGCTTCCAGCAGGCCTTCTGCCGGCTCGGATGCCTCGTTCTGGTCGTGGCCGGTCGGGCGCAGGCGCTCTTCAGCGAATTCGCGCACGGCTGCGACGATCATTTCCTGATCCTCGGTCGGGGTCAGGTCGAACGGTGCCTTGCCCGGTGCCGGCGCCTCGGTCGGGACGGGCTGGTTGTTCTCATCGGCGGTCTGGTTAGCCAGGCGTACCGGCTTGCCGGAGCCCTTGATCTTCTTGAACTGGCGGTTCACGGCACCGAGGGTGCGCATGCCGGTCTTGGTGGACTGGTAGGCAACGCGGTCCACCTTCTTGCTCAGACCGTACTTCTCTGCCAGGTCGGAGCCGGTGAACTTCGTCAGGACTCCCATGACGGTACCGATTGCGTCTCGCTTGATGTTGTTCAGGCCAGGAGTTGAATCGGCACGCTTGCTTCGGTCGCTCATTTCGTGCGGCCACCTTTCACTGGTTGTCAGCGCAAATCTCATATCTGCATGTGCGGATAATTATGTACGTAGCATAAACCAGGATAATGGCGCGCATCACACTTTGGGCCAAAATATAGATTGAATTACACCCACACGGGCGAGCTGCACGCCAGCTACTCCCCTAGTTTTCGAGCTGCCTGCGCCCGCTTTTCGCAGGCGCGCAGCCCCCCCCTACTCCTGCGCCTCTCCCCCTCGTGGCCAGTCGGCCAGCCCTCGTGGCCAGTCGACTGTCGGTGTTTGGCCGCTAGTTCTCGCGCTCCGGCTTCACGATCGGGAACAGCACGGTCTCGCGAATGCCCAGGCCGGTCAGGGCCATCAGCAGTCGGTCGATGCCCATGCCAGTGCCGGCTGTCGGCGGCATGCCCTGCTCCATGGCAGCCAGGAAGTCCTCGTCCAGGCGCATGGCTTCATCATCGCCATTGGCCGCCAGGCGAGCCTGATCCTCGAAGCGCTCGCGCTGGATAACCGGGTCGATCAGCTCGGAGTAGCCGGTGGCCAGCTCGAAGCCGCGGACGTACAAGTCCCACTTCTCAGTAACACCCGGCTTGCTGCGGTGCTGACGGGTCAGCGGGGAGGTCTCCACGGGGAAGTTACGCACGAAGATGGGGCCTTCCAGCTGGTCCTCGCACAAGACCTCCCAGATCTCCTCCACCAGCTTGCCGTGACCCCAGCCGCCCTTAGCGGGAACGTCCAGGCCAATGACCTTAGCGATTTCCTTGAGCTCCTCAACGGTGGAGTCGATCGTCACCTCTGGCTGGCCAGGGTACTTGCGCGCAAGTGCCTCGTTCAGCGAAGGGTACATCTCGATTTCCTTCCACTCCCCGCCGAAGTCGTACTCAGTGCCGTCGGCGAGGCGCACCTTGCCAGTGCCCTCCAGGTCGGTGCCCTTAGTCAGCTGGTCCACGATGTACTGGATGGATTCGCGGGTGGTGCGGGCGCAGTCGTCGTAGTCGCCCCAGGCAGCGTAAGTCTCCAGCATTGCGAACTCCGGGGAGTGGGACTTGTCCACACCCTCGTTACGGAAGTTGCGGTTGATCTCGAAGACGCGGTCGATGCCACCCACCACGGCGCGCTTCAGGAACAGCTCCGGGGCGATGCGCAGGTACAGGTCAATATCCAGCGCGTTGGAGTGCGTGACGAACGGTCGAGCCGCTGCGCCACCGTGCAAGGTCTGCAGCATTGGGGTTTCGATCTCTACGAAGCCCTCGCCCTCCATGTAGTCGCGCAGCGCGCGGATGACCTTCACGCGCGTCATTGCGTTCTTGCGGGCTTCCTCGCGCACGATCAGGTCGTTGTAGCGCTGGCGCACGCGGGTTTCTTCGTTCATCTCGGCGAACGCCACGGGCAGTGGACGCAGCGCCTTCGCAGCCATCACCCACTCGCTAGCCATGACGGACAGCTCACCGCGGCGGGAAGCGATCACACGACCAGTCACGCCGATGAAGTCGCCAAGGTCCACGTCGGCCTTCCAGGCCGCGAGTGCGTCCTCGCCGACCTCCGCCAGGGAGAGCATGGCCTGCAGCTGCGTACCGTCGCCGTCCTGCAGGGTGGCGAAGCACAGCTTGCCGGTATTGCGCATGAATATCAGGCGACCGGTCACGCTCACTACGTCCTGGGTTTCTTCGCCTGCGGCGAGGTAGGTGACGCCCTCTGCCTCCGCCGGCTGCTCTTCAGCTTCACCGTCAGTCTTCTTCACTGCCCACTTTGCGCGCACTTCGGCCAGGGAGTGGGTGCGTGGCACCTCTACCGGGTAGGCGTCCTTGCCGGATTCGAGGATGCGCTGCCGCTTTTCACGGCGGATGCGTAGCTGTTCGGGCAGGTCTTGTGCGGGGGTATTTGCTGCGTCAGTCACGCTTACAAAGCCTAGCGCATGAGGGGGACGGGTAATCGATTGAGGCATGCAGGTCGCCCGGGAGTGTTAGCTTTAGGGAACATAAGACGTTCTGTTCCCCTTACTCCTAGGTAACTCCCTCCGTTCATTAAGTTTCACCAGCCACAACCGGTATTGGTCCGGAAATAGTCATAACTAGAAATACATAACCAGAAATAAAGGAAGCACTCGACATGTCTTCTTCACGCCCCTCTTCCCACACCCGCACCCACGCTCGTACTTACGCCCGCACCCTGGCAGCCTGCCTAGCCGCAGGCGCTCTGACTTTCACCGCCAGCTGCTCTGCTTTCCAGCGCCCGGAGGGCGCCAGTGAAGAGATCTCCTACGGGGGCCAGAACGGCAGCTCCAGTGGCGACAAGGGGCAGCCGGCTCCAAGCAGCTACTCGGAGGTTTCCACGGAGATTAGCGACGACCAGCTGCGGGAGATCTTCGCCGACGGGAAGTTCAACGACTGCAAGCTGGATCAGAAGTTTTACGACAGCGCTTACTTGGATGGCGGGAAGATGATTCCGCTGGATTCGGCCGATGTCTATCTCAATGCGGAGACTTGTTCTGGTTATTTAAAGCCACAGATCGGTGGTGATCAGCCCGAGGAACTCAAAGATACGTCGATCTACATCGGACTGTCCGCTACCAAGGATGGCTCCCAGCTCGAGGAGTTGGCCAGCAACGATGCCGAGCGGAATGAGCTATCCGATGAGGGCCTTAAGGGGTGGAAATCAATCGAGATGCAAGACATGTGCGTGCTTGCCGGCCCGGAGGGCACTCCGCTGGAATACGCGGAGGTTATCTCCACCTACACCTGCGACCCCGTCAAGCCTCTGCTGCGTTCACTGACTAACCTGGCTAACCGCTACCAGGAGCTAGAGGGCAAGGAAGCGAACATCGGCGGAGCTGACGACCCGTTGGAGATCGGCGATCGCGTCGAGATGGATCTCGTGGACGATAGCTTCCGCGAAGCCCGCGACAAGGCCAAGTCCAAGGATGAGCCGACCACTGAAGATGTGGGAATCGGCAAGGTGGAGATGAAGCTGAAGGATTCTGCGGTCCTCATCGACAATCCGCGGGACTACAGCAGGCTCTGTGTTGAGGTGGAGTATGACTACGAGGACAGGGCACCGCTCGTTCCCCCGACCGAGATCGGCATGCAGTCTCCCAACGGCGAGTTCGAGGTGATGAAGGTCGCGGACAACACCATCAGGGCTCTTTCCGATGGCAAGGGTAGCCAGCGTTACTGCTCGGAGGTTGGCATACGATTCGGCAATACCGACTTCGTAGTTACCGGCATGAAGACGCTCTCGGCGACTAAAGAAGCTCTAAAGAAAGAAGGAATCCCGCTGTGGCGCCTACACGTGAAGCGCAACGACGACGGGAACTACGAGATCAGCTAGGCCTCCGGGTGGCGCGGGTTCTTTAGCCCCGAGCCGTCCGGCACGTGAGCCGGGTCGCCGCCGAGCTCCACCTGCTTGTTGTTTTCGTCCACGAAGACCACGCGCGAGGCGTAGTTCTTCAGGTCTTCCTCGCTGTACTGGGCGTAGCCGATGATGATGACGAGGTCGCCGGGGCTGATCAAGCGCGCGGCGGCACCGTTGATGCCGATCACACCGGTACCCCGGTCGCCGGTGATGGCGTAGGTCGTCAGGCGATTGCCGTTATCGATATCGACGATATCGATCTGCTCGCCTTCGAGGATGTCGGCAGCTTCCATCAGATCAGCGTCGATGGTGCACGAGCCGACGTAGTGCAGGTCGGCCTGAGTGACCGTCGCACGGTGGATCTTTGATTTCAGCATTGTTCGCAACACGGGTGAACACCTTACTCGGGGCTAACCAAATAAGCCATTTAGCTGTTACTTTGTGCAGCGACCTAGCAACACTTATGCGTTCCGGTGCGCACCATCGCTCGGCAGGGCGACCACGAACTCGGGCTCGTTGAAGCCCTTCTCCGCGAAAGCCCTGGCCACCGCCTCGGCCGTCGCCTCCACCTGATCCTCGCGCAGCAGCGCAATCGCGGAGCCACCGAAGCCGCCGCCGGTCATGCGGGCGCCCAGCGCTCCCTCGGCCATCGCAACGTCCACAGCAGTATCCAGCTCCGGAACAGTGACCTCGTAGTCGTCGCGCAGGGAGGCATGGCTGCCCTGCATCGACCGCCCGAAGGCCTCCATGTCACCGGCGCTGACCTGGCGGATCGCCTCAGCGGTGCGGTCGATCTCGCTGACCACGTGGCGCACGCGGGCGGCCACCACCACCGGATCCATGTCGTTGGCCTTGGCCCAGCCCACGGAGGCATCCTCGGCCTCCTCGGCGAAACGCAGGCTACTAACGCCCAGGTCGGCGGTCACTCCGTCGATCACGGCGCGCCGCGCGGCGTATTGCCCGTCGTTCAACTGGTGCGGAGCGTTCGTATTCATGATGAGGATCGCCAGCCCGCGCGCCGCGATGTCAAAAGGCACCTGGGTGGCGCTGTCTTCGGCAAAGTCAATGGCCAGTGCGTGGCCGACCTGACCGAACAGCGAAATACGCTGGTCAAGCCCGCCCGTCGAGGCGCCGACTACCTCGTTCTCTGCTCTTATGGACGCCCCCATGAGCCCGTTGCGAGCCGCATCATCAAGGGACTCGCCGCCGTATAGTTCGAAGGCCGCCAGAGCCGCCGAGCACTCCAGCGCAGCGGAACTGGACAGCCCCGCACCGACGGGAACGTCGGACTCGATGGCGAGGTCCAGGCCACCGGCGGGCATCAGGCCGGCCTCGGTGGCCGCCCAAATAGCACCCACTGCGTAACCCGCCCAGTTGGCGGGGTTACCGGGGCCGACCTCGGCGACGGGGATCTCAAAGTGAACAACCTCCGCGGGCTCGCCGAAGCGGGAGGCCACGCGGTACACGCCGTCATCATTCTTGGCGGCAGCCACGTAGGTGCGCTGGGAAAGCGCGAAGGGCAGGCTGATGCCATCGGCGTAGTCGACGTGCTCGCCGATCAAGTTCACGCGCCCCGGCGCGGACCACACGCCCGCCGGTTCATAGCCGTAAACCTGCTGGAAAAGGGATTGCACGTCGGCAGTGCCCTGCTCCTCGGAGCGGGTCTGCAGCCAGTGCGGGGTAGCAGCGTTTTGTGGGGCATTGGCTTCGTTACTTGGCATTGTCGGCGACCTCCCGGAAGCGCTCGGCGATCCTCTCCGGGGTGGTGTCGGAGATCCAGGCCTCCTGGCCCGACTCGCTACCGGCCAGGAACTTCATGCGGCCTGGGGAGCGCATCATCGAATACAGCTGCAAGTACAGGCGACCGTTCTCCCGGTCCTCCCCCACCGGCGCCTGGTTCCAGGCGGCGATGTAGGGGGTGCGCTCCACGCCCTCAAAGAAGCGATCCATGCGGCCCAGCAGATCCAGGTAGAAGCGGGTCAGCTCGTCCTTCTCCTCGTCGCTCAGCGCCGCGAAGTCTGGAACCGCCCGGTTAGCCATGAGGATGACCTCCACCGGCCACTTCGCTGCCGCCGGTACATAAGCCGTGAAGTGCTCGCCGGCCAAAAGTACGCGGGTGCCGGATGCCTTTTCGGCGGACAAGGTGGCGTCAAAAAGATCCTTTCCAGTTTGCTCCCTAAACGCCCGAGCGCGTGCAGCTACCTCGGCGGCGCGCGGCGGGACGAAAGGATAGGAGTAGATCTGGCCGTGCGGGTGCTGCAGGGTCACGCCGATCTCCTTCCCGCGGTTTTCGAAGGGGAAAACGTAGCGGATGCCCTCGATGGCGGAGAGCTCGGTGGTGCGGTGCGCCCAGGCCTCGACGACCGTGCGGGCACGCTCGTAGGGCAAATCCCTAAACGAGGAGTTCACGTCCGGGGTGAAGCAGACAACCTCGCAGCGGCCGATGGCGGGCTTGCGGGGGAACAGCTCCTGGCCGTCGACGTTCGTAGCGAAGTCCTCCGGCACCTCCATGTGGACCGACAGGGACGGGAAGCGGTTCTCAAAGACCACCACGTCGTAGTCGTCGGCGGGCACCTCGGTGGGCAGCTCGCCGGGCTTGGTGGGCGCCAGCGGGTTCTCGTTGGCCGGGGGCATGAACGTGCGGTTCATGCGGTGCGCGGCGTAGACGTACCACTGGCCCGTCAAGGGGTCCTGGCGCATCTCGGATTCCGTGGTGGCCTGCGGCAGGTCGCGGGAATCGTGCAGCTCGCGCTGCTTCTCCCCCGCGACGTAAGCCGGCTCGTCGTCGAAGTACAGCAGCTCGCGGCCGTCCGCCAGCGTGGTTCGGGTTACTTTAAATTCGTGCTGCACAGCGTGGATCACTTCCTAAAAGGTCCTTGGGTGGGGATGGTGCTTAGGTTGAAAATGCCCGCCTCCAGGTGGGGCGGGCATGTGCGTTACTTAGCTTGCGAAGCCGGTGAGTCGGCAGAGTCGACATCTTCGTCGATCTTGATCGGATCCAGCTTGGTCCACAGGAAGAAGACCGCCGCCACGACGACCATGGCAAGCCCGCAGACCAGGTTATACGTTTCGTTCTTCGGCTCGCCGGTGGTCACGTCCATGCCCGGATCCAGCAGGAAGTAGCTGATCAAAAGCACAAGTCCGTACAGGCCCATGAGGGAACCGATGACGTTGCGGATGTCGAAAGCGCCGGCCATGTGGGAACGCTTGGTTTTCTTAGCCGTGTTCTTAGCCGTGTTGTTAGCCATTGTGTCCGTTCACTCCTTTCTGAAAGTTTAAGCGCTCTTAGGCGAACACGATGTTGAGGACGAGCACCATTGCCAGGCAGAGGATGCCCAGCGGAACGGTGCGGCGGTACCACGGCAGGGCGGCTTCGGCGGCGTCCGTGAGGTTTTCCTTCGGGGTGACGGACTTGACGAAGCCCACCAGCTCCTCGTCCGGCTTCGGCTTGGTGACCAGGGAGACCAAGACGGAGACGATGATGTCCGTGACGAACGCCAGGGAGGCGGCGACGAAGGCCGTACCCTGACCCGGCAGGTTGAAGAATGTTGCGTCGGTGCTGCCGAAGGTGGCCACAGCCCAGTAGACGATTGCCACACCCGTACCGGAAACCAGGCCCACCCAACCTGCGGTGGGCGTCATGCGCTTCCAGAACATACCCAGAATGAAGGTGGCGAACAGCGGCGCGTTGAAGAAGCCGAACAGCGTCTGCAGGTAGTCCATGATATTGCCGAAGTTGGATGCCAGCAGCGCAGTGAACACGGCAATAACGGTGGCGCCGACGGTCGCGATACGTCCGACCTTCAGGTAGTACTCGTCGTCGCGATCCTTGACGATGTAGGACTCCCAAATGTCGTAGGAGAACACGGTGTTGAAGGCGGAAATGTTAGCCGCCATGCCGGCCATGAACGCGGCCAGCAGACCCGCGATAGCCACGCCCAGCAGGCCGTTCGGCAGCAGGTCGCGCATCAGGTACAGGATCGCGTCGTTCGGCTCGGCGGAACCATCCATGATCGGAGTGACGGTCGCGCCGGCGACCATGCCCGGGATGACCACCAGGAACGGAATGAACATCTTCGGGAAGGCACCGATGATCGGGGTCTTGCGTGCAGACGACAGCGAATCGGCTGCCATGGAGCGCTGCACCTCTACGAAGTTAGTGGTCCAGTAGCCGAAGGACAGCACGAAGCCCAGGCCAAAGACCAGGCCGATAGCGGAGACGATCGGGTTTTCGAAGCCCGAGATTTCAGTACCCGGCCAGGTGTGGAAGTGCGACGGGTCCGCGACCTTCTCCTGCAGGCCGGACCAACCGCCGACCTGGTGCAGGCCGATCATCGTCAGCGGCAGCAGGGCCGCGATGATCACGAAGAACTGCAGAACCTCGTTGTAGATGGCGGCGGACAGGCCACCGAGGGTGATGTACGACAGCACGATTGCCGCGGCCACCACCAGCGTGACCCACAGCGGCCAGCCGAGCAAGGAGTTAACCACCTTGGCCAACAGCAGCAGGTTCACGCCGGCGATCAGCAGCTGGGCTACGGCGAAGGAAAGGCCGTTGACCAGGTGTGCGCCCTTGCCAAAGCGGCGGAGCATGAACTCCGGCACGGAACGCACCTTGGAGCCGTAGTAGAAGGGCATCATCACGATGCCGAGGAACACCATCGCCGGGATCGCGCCGATCCAGAAATAGTGCATGGTCTCGAAGCCATACTGTACGCCGTTGGCCGAGTGGCCCACGATTTCTACGGCGCCCAGGTTGGCGGAAATGAAGGCCAGGCCCGTCACCCATGCGGGTAGCGAGCGGCCGGAGAGGAAGAAGTCAATTGAGCTGGAAACTTTGGACTTTGCGGCCCAACCGATGCCCAGGACGAACGCGAAGTAGAGGGCGACCAGCGCGTAGTCTACCCAGCTCGCGTCCAGGCGTAGTCCTTCAGCCGTCATAGCTGCGAACCTCCAGGAACGTCACGTTCCCGTCCCAGGCGCCAACGGTCTTGTCTTGCAACTACCAGCGACGAGAACTATTGGATATATATGCGTCACTAATTTTAACGCCGAGGGGTAAGTTAAAGGAAATTCTTTTCTATTTCTGGAACTACTTCGTTCTTTGGGTTGTGACGCCCTCACGCGGCGCGAAAGAGATCCCACATTCGAAGCTGTGATTCTCGCCTGGTTGCAGGCGAATGAGGTCCCTACCGGAGCGTAGAGCGTCCGGCGGGCACGTCATCGGCTCGACGGCCAGGGCCCGGCCCACGCCGGGGTAGCCCTCGCGGCGGGCCGGGTCGGCGGTGAACACCTGGAACCAGTCGAAGCCCTCTCCCACCCAGAGGCGCACGCCCTCGCCGTCCGGGTTGAGAAGTCGTGCTTCGGCCAGCGCCTCCTCCTGCACACCGATCTCGCCGAAGCAGTGGTCCAGCCACACCCCGGCCATGCGCTGGCCGGTATCCAGATCCGGCAGCACCCGGCGAGCCGGAAACTCCGGCCCGGCGGGCAGGTTACGCACCGAATCCAGAGGCAGGTTCGTGCTGACAGGCAGGTGTAGAACGCAGTCGTCCAGTGGAGCGCCCAGTGCGCTCAGGTATGGGTGCCATCCCAGGCCGAAGGGGCAGGAGGCATCGGCCTCGTTGCGGACGTCGAAGGTGGCGCGCAACCCCTCACCCGCGTCGAGCGACCACGTCACCCGCATGCGCAGCGGCCACGGCCACCCCTGGCGCAGGCCGGTGGACAGCTCCAGCGCCACGAAGTCCTCGCCTTGGTCGGCGACGTGCCAGGCCATCTGCCCCACGAATCCGTGGATCGCCGTAGCGCGGGCCGGCTCCGTGATGTCCAAACGGTGCAGCACGCCGTCGTGAGCGAAGACTCCGTCTGCGGTTCGGTTCGGCCACGGGGCCAGTACAATTCCGGAGGAAAGCGGCGGGTAGGCGCCCTCTGGGTAGGAAACCACCAGGGGCTTGCCCGCGTAATCCAGGCTGCGCAGCCCGCCGCCGAAGGTGGAGATGCTGGCGCGGTACTCCCCAGCGGAAATGTTCACGAAGGGGTGCGAGTGGCGCTTCAAAGTTTCGAGTTCGTCGCTCATGGTTCTGCTCAGCTCTACTCAGTTCTGCTCAGCTCTACTCGCCAGCGTTGTCGGCAGGTGCGCTGCCTTCGGCGCCGTCGTCCAGGCCCTTGAAGCCGGTGCCCAGAGGGACGCCCACGTTGTCGATCAGGCGTGTGGTTCCAACGCGCGCCGCCACTAGCAGGCGAGCCTCGCCGTCCTCCGGGGTGTCGGAAAGGTCCGTACCGCGCAGCTCAAGATAGTCGACGTCCACGCCCGAGGCGGCGTCAAGAATAGATCCGGCGGTCTGCAGCACCACCGCAGGGCCCTGCTCGGCCACAAAAGCGCCGGCGGTCAGGGCGGCGGACAGGGTGAGGGCGAGCTCGCGCTCTTCGTCGGAAAGATAGACGTTGCGGGAGGACTTCGCCAGTCCATCGGCCTCGCGCACGATCGGCACGCCGTGGACCTGCACCTCCATGTTCAGGTCCGTGACCATTTGCTGGATCAGCAGCAGCTGCTGATAGTCCTTCTCCCCGAAGAAGGCGTGATCGCAGTGCGTGATGGTGAAGAGTTTGTTCACGACCGTCAGCACACCCGCGAAGTGGGTCGGGCGGTGGGCGCCCTCCAAGATGCGTCCGGCCTCGCCCGGGTGGATAGTCGTGCGCGGGCCGTTGGGGTACATCTCGCGGGGGTTGGGGGCGAATACAGCGTCCACGCCCGCGGCCTTCAGCTTCGCCACGTCCTCGTCGAGGGTACGCGGGTAGGCATCCAGGTCCTCCCCCTCGGCGAACTGCAGGGGGTTCACGAAAATACTGACCACAACCAGCGCACCCGGAACCTGCTGGGCGGCCTGCACCAGCGAGAGGTGCCCCTCGTGCAGCGCGCCCATCGTGGGCACCAGTGCCACGGGGCGGCCCGCCTTGCGCATGGCGCGGGTGAGCTGCCCGATCTTCTCGATCTCGGTGAAAACCTCTGCTTGGCCAGGTGTGAACGTCATGGCTCTTACTCTAGATCCAGCAGCCTTTCGACCTCAATAGCCCCCGCTTTAAGCGCGGTGCGGCGGGCCATCGCGGTGTAGGCGGCCTCGGCTGCTCCTTCCCCGTCGCCAAGCGTTTCCAGCGCCTGGCGGTGGCGCATCACAGCCTCCGCGTCGTCGCGGGCTACCGGACCAGTCAGCCCGTCCATACGTTTTTCCAGCGCGTTATCCACCGCGGCGTGGGCGATGCGGCGCAACAGCAGGGCGCTATCGGGGCTCTCCCCCGGCGCTTCCATCACCCGGTCCAGGATCTCCTGGGCATCCGTCAGCAGGGTCACCAGGTGGTTGGCCGCGTGCGCCATCGCCGCGTGGTAGGCCGCCCGGCGGTGTTCGGGGATGGCAACGGGAACCCCACCCAGGCTGGCCACGAGGGTTTGCGCGACCACATCGCCGACCTCGGAATCGCTGGTCACACCCCATGCGCAGCTGTCCAGCCGCTCGCTATCTGCCGGGGTGCCGGTGAAAGTCATCGCCGGGTGCAGAGCCAACGGCAGCGCGCCAGTATCGGTGATTGGCTGCAGGACCTCGCAGCCAAACGCCCCGGAGACGTGCGCCACGATCTGCCCGTCGCGCGTGTGCTGTGCGACTTCCTCCACCACTTCGGGCAGCTTCGGATCCGGCACCGCCAGTACCACGAGCGCGGCGTGGGCGGTGCTGTCTAGGTTGATGCGGGGGATGTTCGGGATTCTTTGGGACGCCAACTTTTCCGAACGCGCCGAATGCGCATAGATGCCATGCACGTGGTGGCCGGCGCGCGCAAAGGCCTCCGCCAAAGCCACGCCTACTTTCCCGGCGGAGATGATGCCGACGGAGAGGCGTGGCTGTTGAATGTCCGAGTTGGTTGTCGGGCCTTTCACAGGTGGTTTTTACTTCTCTCGATTCTTGAAGCGCTGCATCAGCTCTGCGACAGTGAGGCCGTTTTCCACCTCGTCTGCGCGACGGCGGCCGTGGGTGGTTCCCGTCGACTCAGCTTGCGCCTCAGCCTGCCCAGCCTGCTTCGACTGCCCAGCCTGCTTCGCGTCAGTGTCCTGGGCGCCAGGTTCCTGGGCGGCGCCGGTGGTGCGGGTGCGATTGGGGCGAACAGCCTCCGCGCTCGGCATCTGTGCACGGCGCTTCTGCGCGGGCTTCGGCTGAGTGGTCTTTTGCTGAGCGGCCCTGTGCTCTGCGCGCTTGGCCTCGTCCATCGCGGTGGTGTCCACGACCAGCGGCAGCTGGGAGGTCTCCTCGGAATCCTGGCCGGTCCAGTTCACGG
>NZ_CALLDG010000163.1 GCF_937999985.1 uncultured Corynebacterium sp. | reverse complement strand
GAAACGAGTCTGACACTCGCTGCACTCACGACGACGGCGAATGGATACGCCCATTTCGATGGAGCGCGAGTCGACTACGCGGGAAGATTCAGAACTGCAAGAGGGGCACAACACGCCCCCAAGCTTAGTCCTTCACCTCAACGGGACAGAAGCTACAGACCTGGTCGCCATCTAATGGAGCCTCCTTAAGGGATAAGCATGGGCGCGAGACCGACTAGTGCGGACATTGCCCCCAAGGACACCATGGTCGCACCCGGAGAGTGAACCACGCGATCCACCCGCGCCCGAATCGCCTCGATACGGCTCGGCCGCACTTCGAACACCCTTTCGTTAGCGCCCGAAATCCGCGCAGCCCTCTCCCTGGATATCGAACGGGATACCGGCGCCGTAGGGTAGCCGTAGGTGTTCGATTTACGCTCCTCACTCACCTGACCCCAATCCGGCTTGAGTACCCGTAGCTTACGCAGCGGCGCTACCCGATCGCGGCGCGTCACCCGGGCGCGCGTTACAGAAGAACGGAAGGTCGCAGACTGGCGAGACGTTGCAGGGCGTACGGTCGAGGTGGTCATCTACTTACTCCTTGGTGTATTGGCGGCATATCAGCAGCGCATCGGCACCACCTTCGAGGCGGTGCACAAAACTTGCTTCGCTGCGATTCACAGTGAACCATCCGCGCCAGACAGGTTGTGAATATTTAATAGAACACTAGATCAGGTGTTCTAATTTCAATCCCGTTCAGAAATTTAGCACGCCTGTTCGAACGTGTCTAGCGGAATTTCAACTTTTTCGAACACATAGACTAGAAATTCCTTTTTGATCGGGTAAAGTCGGTTGGGACAGTTAAAGCGAACAGCTAGCGAGCAGCTACTGCCCAGTACCGAATCAACGCCGAATACCGAGTGAGGTAGATCCCGTGAGCACCGACGATTCCACCGATAGCCCCGCACCGCGTCCGCGGCTTGGCCGCCCGCCGAAGTCGGAAGCCGACAAGCGTGCGGAGAAGCAGGCCCAGAAGGACGGCCAGAAGCCTGCCTTGAGCACCCGTCAGCGCCGCATTCTGGAGGTCATTAAGGATTCGACGGTTATCCGTGGCTATCCACCGAGCATCCGCGAGATTGCGGACGCAGTGGGGCTGCACTCTACGTCCTCCGTCTCCTACCACCTCACCCAGCTCGAGAAGCGCGGCTACCTTCGCCGTGATGGCAAGCGCCCCCGCGCCGTCGACGTGCGGGCTTTCGACGGAGGCCAGCTGGGCAACGAGGGCACGAAGAACAACGCCAGCAAGCCCAAGGCCAACGTCCCGGCTCCGGTGCCGGCCGCTGACGGCGAGATCATGCCGGAGGCAACCTATGTTCCGGTCGTCGGCCAGATCGCTGCCGGCGCCCCGATCCTCGCGGAGCAGAACGTTGAGGCGCACTTCCCCCTCCCCCAGGAGCTCGTGGGCAACGGCGAGCTCTTCCTGCTCCAAGTCGTGGGCGAGTCAATGCACGATGCAGGCATTTTCAACGGCGACTGGGTAGTCGTGCGCTCGCAGTCTGTCGCCGAGTTCGGCGACTTCGTGGCCGCAATGATCGACGGCGAGGCCACGGTCAAGGAGTTCCAAAAGGATTCCGACGGCCTGTGGCTAATCCCCCACAACCCGCTGTTCGAACCCATTGCCGCCGAGGAAGCGACAATCCTCGGCAAGGTAGCCGCGGTTCTGCGCAAGATCTAGGTTCCCCCCCCCATTGGTTCTGACGCCGCCGTTTCCAGCCCGCAAGCAACTAAAATGACGCTTATGGAATCAGCAGAACGGCGGCGTCAGATACTCTCCCTCACCGCAATTCACGGCAGGGTAACTGTGAATGAATTGGCGGAGAAGTTCGGCGTCACCGCAGAAACAATTCGCCGCGACCTAGCGATCCTCGACGACGGCGGCGAGCTCTTCCGCGTCCACGGCGGCGCCGTGCCCGTACAGAACTTCCGTACGGACTTCACCACGCTCGCTACCAGGTCGAAGGCCGCCCTCGGGGCCAAGCGCGCAATCGCCCGGGCAGCGGTGCAGCTGCTGCCACCCTCGGGAACCATCTTCATCGACGCGGGCACCACCACGGGCGTGTTCGCCGAAGCAATCGCGGAAGCCAACGCTTCTAACGACCCGAAGCGCATGGCGCCGAAGCTGAACATCGTCACGAACTCGTTGTTTATCGCCACTACCCTGGCAGAATCCTCGCGCTGCGATGTGCAGCTGATCGGCGGGCACGTCCGGGCGGCCTCCCAGGCCGTCGTCGGCGACCTAGCCACCCGCGCCCTGGGCGTATTGCATGCGGACGTGTCCTTCATCGGCACCAACGCGCTCACCATCGACCACGGTCTTTCTACTCCTGACGCCCAAGAGGGGGCCATCAAGCGCGCAATGGTGGCCAACTCCGACTCGGTAGTCGCCCTGTGTGATTCCACCAAGTTCGGCCTCGACTACCTCGTGAGCTTCGCCAGCATCGATGACATCGCTGCCATCGTCACCGACCGCGGCGCCCCCGAGCCCTACGTCAACGAACTAAGAAACTTAGGCATCGACGTCACCTTCGCTGACTAGCTCCGCAGACTAGTTACTCGGTGACGACAAACTCCTCCAGCTCGGCCGCGACCACCTTCGGCAGCCGGACGTCCAGCTTGGTTCCGTCCGCGTCGTAATCCTCCGCAATCACCGTCCCCAGCTCATGAACCTTGGCCACCACATCGCCGCGGTCAAAAGGAACGTGCAGGGTCACGTGAGAATCCAGCGAGTTGAGGAACAACTCCAGCTGGGCCTCCAATTCCGGAATACCCTCCCCTGTCTTCGCGGACACATACACGGCATCCGGAATGCGGTGCCGCAGCTCCGCCAGCACCAGTGGGTCAGCTGCGTCGATCTTGTTGATCACCAAGATTTCCGGCGGCGCCTCCTGTCCGGATTCCTCCACAATCCCACCGATCACGGTGTTCACTGCCTTGATCTGTTCCAGAGGGAACGGGTCCGAACCGTCCACGACGTGCAGTACCACGTCGGCGGCCAGGACTTCCTCCAGAGTGGAGCGGAACGCCTCCACCAGCTGCGTGGGCAGGTGGCGGACGAAGCCCACCGTGTCGCTGAACACTACCTTTCGACCGTCCGCGAGGCTCGCGCGACGCGTCGTCGGATCCAGGGTGGCGAACAGGGCATCCTCAACCAGCACACCCGCACCCGTCAGTGCGTTAATCAGCGAGGACTTGCCCGCGTTCGTGTATCCCGCAATCGCGATCTGGGCGATGGCCGAGGCGTCACGCCGCTCGCGTTTCACCTCGCGGGAGGTCTTCATCGCCGCGATTTCCTTGCGGAGCTTCGCCATGTCGGAACGCAGGCGACGGCGATCCGCCTCGATCTTCGTCTCACCAGGTCCACGCAGGCCCACACCGCCGTTGGATCCCGCGCGACCGCCCGCCTGCCGCGACAGCGCGCTACCCCAACCGCGCACACGGGTGATGAGGTACTCCATCTGCGCTAGCGATACCTGCGCCTTGCCCTCCTTGGACTTGGCATGCTGGGCGAAGATATCCAGAATCAGCATGGTTCGGTCGATCACCTTAACGTCCAGCGCCTTTTCCAACGCGATCATCTGGCCCGGGCTCAGCTCGCCGTCGCAGACCACCGTATCGGCGCCGGTTTCCTGCACCACGGACTTCAGCTCCTCGACCTTGCCGCGGCCGATGTAAGTGCCTGAATCCGGCTTGTCGCGCCGCTGGTAGAGCATCTCCGCCACTTCGGACCCTGCGGTTTCGGCTAGGGCTCGCAGTTCCTCCAGGCTCGCCTCCACCTGCGCGATCGTCCCGGTGGTCCACACGCCGACCAGCACGACCTTCTCCAGCCTCAGCTTGCGGTACTCAACGTCGTAGCCGTCGGACTGCTCATCCGTGTAGGTGCTTACTCCGCGGGACAGCCGTCGGAGGCTCGAGCGCTCCTCCAGATCGAGTTCGCCGACCGTGGGCGCCACGTGCGAATCATAAAGGTGTGTCGTGTGTTCGGTTTTGTCCGTCTTTTCCGTCATTACGCTCTATTTTTACCTGTCAGGGACGGTAAATAGGAAATTTGGTGCGGCGGACTAGAGTGGTGGGCATGATTCCTGAACTCCGCAGCATTGGTATGGATTTCCCCAAGTGGCAGCAGGCCCTCGAGGCCGCCTACGGCTCCGGCAACTTGGGAGTGTCGGGTGAGGTTCGCGGCGGCCAGGTTCTGCAGTTCGACGACCCCTCGGGCGCCCGCATGGTCGTGCTTGCCGTCGAGCCCTTCGGCTCCTTCGCCAGCTACACCGGTGGAGTGCCCGCCACGGCGCACCTGTCGATGCTGAACGACATCATCGGCGTGCTCGACGTTGTGGACGATAGCCCCATGCTGCAGATCTCCGGTCAGCAGGCCCCGACGATCGCTTCCCTCACCGCCACCATCGCTCAAGGCCCTTTGCTTGTGGACGCCCCCTCGCTGGAGTACCACCAGTTCCACATTGGGGCTCTGGCCAATTCCGTGCGCGTGTACGGGGACTCGACTGAGTTCGCCAAGAATGGCGGACTGAAGGTCGGCGTGGTGGATTCGAGCGGTTTGCGGGACATCAACTCCCCGGCCACTGCCCCGCATGCCACCGCGGAGATCGCGGTGGATGCCTCGGGCTGGTCCCGCAAGGTCAACGCTCTGACGGGGCAGAAATTCTGGACCGCGACAGTGACCTCCCCCTTCGAGTTCACGGTGGTTCTTCCCGAGGACGCGGTCGACGAGGAGCTCGCGCAGTCTGATGCCCCGCTGATCGTGGCCGGTACCGTGCAGTTCACCGCCAGCACCGTGGACTCCGCTGGCTGCGGCGGCGCCTGCGGCTCCGGCAGCTGCGGCTGCGGGGGTCACTAAAGCACAGTCTGGCCCCAGGCCACGATCGCCGAGGGGCCGCGGAGCACCGAGCCTTCCTCGGAGATCGCCACCTGCACGGCTCCCCCTGGAACGTGCACGGTGACGGTGCCTGTGGCCAGTTCGGCGTCAGCAAGGGCAGAAACAGCGGCGGCGACGGTACCGGTGCCGCAAGAGCGAGTTTCCCCCACACCGCGCTCGTGGACGCGCATGTGCACCGCGTCCGCATCGTCCAGAGGCGTGAGAACCTCCAGGTTCACCCCTGCCGGGAAGAACTCAGGATCGAACTGCACCTGCTGGTCGATCGGCAGCTTCCGAAGTTCCCGCGCCGTGAGGTTGGGCACCACCGCGGCTAGGTGCGGGTTGCCCATATCCACGCCTAGCCCCGCGACCTTCATGTCGCCCACCTGTGCGGTAGAAACACCCAGCACTTCCGGGGCGCCCATCTCCACGCTCACGATCGCGTGCTCTTGATTTTCTCCACTGATGTCGTGGACCTCCACCAGCTTGCGGCCCGCCCGGGTTCCAATGCCGAATTGTTCGCCAGCGCTGACCTTCCCTTGTCGGTAGAGCACATGGGCGAAGACACGCACTCCGTTGCCGCACATCTCGGCCAGGGAGCCGTCGGCGTTGCGGTAGTCCATGAACCATTCCTGACCGTGCACGCCCGCGGGAAGCTCGGCCAGAACGCCCGCGTTCAACAGTGCATCACCGGTGGCGATGCGAATCACGCCGTCGCCGCCGATCCCGGCCCGCCGGTCTGCAAGGTGTCGCACGCGATCCTCAGTGAGGTTCACCTGGGTCGCCTCGTCCATCAGGATAACGAAGTCGTTCTCCGTGCCGTGGGCCTTGATGAATTCGATCATGCGGAACACTTCCCTTGTTTACTAATGGCCTTGCTTACTGCTGGCTGCCAATCCCCAGTGCTTCCGTTGCGGCACGGACCGGGTCGGGCGAGTTGGCGTCAATCCAAATAATGCGCTTATCCCTGCGGAACCAGGAACGCTGCCGTCGAGCATAGCGACGGGTGCCGGTGATGGTGCGGTCCACGGCTTCTTCAAAGGTGAGCTCGCCCGCGAAAAAGTCCAGCACCTGTGCGTATCCGATAGCCTGGCCGGCGGTGGACTCGCGGACCAGCCCATCGGCAACCAGGGCACGTACTTCCTCCACCAGGCCTTGGTCGAACATCTGGCGCACGCGCAGCTCGATGCGGGGGTTCAGCCACTCGGCGGGCGCGTTAAGTCCCAGCAAACGCATGTTCCAGCGGGGCGTGGAATTCTTCGGCGGTTGTGAGGCCGCGAAAGGCTTGCCGGTCAGCTCTATGACTTCGAGGGCGCGAACGGTACGGCGCGGGTCATTGTCCTCGATAATGCGCGCGGCCTCGGGATCGATCGTCGCCAGGTGCTCGTGCAAGGCGGCCACCCCACGGACGTCGAGCTCGCGCTGCCACTTCTCGCGCACCATCGGGTCCGTGGGCGGAAAGTCCCATTCGTCCACCAGTGCCTGGATGTACATCATGGAACCGCCGACGATGATGGGCGTCTTGCCCCTGGAAAAAATCTTTTCCACCGTCTCGATCGTCCCCGCGCGGTACTCCGCTACACTTGCGGGCTTGGTAACCGGCCAAATATCCAGCTGGTGGTGCGGGATCCCCTGCCTCTCTTCTGGCGGAACTTTTGCCGTTCCAATATCCATGCCACGGTACAGCTGCATGGAATCAATGTTCACCACCTCGCCGTCCAGCCGCTTGGCCAGCTCCAGGGAGATCGCCGTCTTGCCGGAGGCGGTGGGACCAACGACTGCGATCGGTCGGATCTCAGTGGAAGAACTCATGGAAACCCAGTCTAGCGGTGCGGCTGGTGTAATAATTACTTCATTGCCCTATACGAGGCTAGAAGGCTAGAAGGCGTATA
>NZ_CALLDG010000162.1 GCF_937999985.1 uncultured Corynebacterium sp. | reverse complement strand
CCAAGAAGGCCGAAAAGCGCGGCGAGGACGAGTTCCCGCGCCAGACCGGTTACAACGTTCCGCTGGAGCTGGTCCTGACCACCCTGCCGGTTCTGATCGTCTGTGGTCTGTTCTTCTTCAACGTCCAGGCGCAGGACCGCGCAACGGCTCTGGACAAGGATCCGAAGGTTGTCGTCGACGTAACCGGCTACCAGTGGAACTGGAAGTTCGGCTACAAGGAAGTCGCCGCGGAGCTGAATGGTGGTCAGGAGTACAAGGGCGTTAACAAGGAAGCTCAGGCTCGTGCGGAGGAATCCAAGAAGCCGGAGGAGAAGCTGGACAAGCACGGCCACCAGGTTCCGGGCCCGATCCACGGCAACTCCAAGGATGACCTCAGCTACCTGAACTACAACAAGATCGAGACCGTGGGCACCACCCAGGAGATCCCAGTTCTGGTTGTTCCGTCCGGCACCGCCATCGAGTTCGATCTGGCTTCCGCTGACGTTGTTCACTCCTTCTGGATCCCGGAGTTCCTGTTCAAGCGCGACGTGTTCCCGCACCCGGCCGAGAACCGCTCCGAGCGTCGCTTCCAGGTTGAGTCCATCGACGAGGAAGGCGCATACGTCGGCCGCTGTGCTGAAATGTGCGGTACCTACCACGCAATGATGAACTTCGAGCTGCGCGTGGTCTCCCCGGAGAAGTTCGAGCAGTACATCAAGTTCCGTCAGGACAACCCGGAGGCTCCGAACTCTGAGGCCCTGAAGGCCATCGGCGAGGAAGGCTACGCAACCTCCACCCACCCATTCGAGTCCGACCGCACCGGCACCCGTACTCCGAACGAGAACTACAAGGACCGCAACGCCGCTTAAACAGCGGAGCGCTAAGGCTAATTAAGGAAGAGAGATAAGCAAATGAACTCTGGTGCAAAGCTTTTCTACAGCATCGGTACCTTCTTCGTTGTGGTCACGGTGTTCTACTTCATCGTCACCTCCTCCGTGAAGGACTCGGGCAACGTGATGGGCGTTGAGTGGGCTGGCGGCACCGGCCTGGTCATGGCCACTCTGCTGGCCTTCATGCTCGGCGGTTACCTCCACCTGACCGCCTCCAAGACCGACATCGGCCCGGATGACTGGGAAGAGGCGGAAATCGAGGACGGCGCTGGCGTGCTGGGCTTCTTCTCTGCAAGCTCCATCTGGCCTTTCTGGATGACCGTCTCCATCGTCGTGATGGGCGCCGGTCTGGCTTGGTGGCACCTGTGGCTGGTCGTCTTCGGCGCCGTCATGCTGATCTGGGCCACCACGATGCTGAACCTGCAGTACGGTCTACCGCCGGAGAAGCACTAAACTTCACACTTCACTAAAAACTCCCCCTCCGCCAGTCTTTGGGACTGACTCGGAGGGGGAGTTCTTTTTACTTGCCGATAATCTTTTCCATCTGCTTGAGGGCGGCACCGGATTCCAGAACCTCGCGGGCAATCTGCACCTGCTCGCAAAGGGCTTCCTGTAAACCCTTTTCCTCCCAGCCCCGCACGGCCGTCAAGGCACCGGCAGCGTTGATCAAGACAGCATCCTTGATTGCGCCAGAGATCTCACCCTTCATCAGGCGCACGGCTACGTCCGCGTTGTACGCAGCGTCGCCGCCAGCCAGGCTGCCGTCCTCGTAGAAGTCGAGGCCGACGTTGCGAGGGTTAATGATTTCCTCGCCGGTGCGGCCGTTGGCGTCAACAGTAACGACCTCGGTAGGAGTACACACAGAGATCTCGTCCATACCGTCCATGCCCCGAACTACGAGAACGCGGCTGCCTTGGCGGGCGAACGCGCCACCCATGATGGGCATGAATTCCTTGAAGGCACAGCCGATCAGGCCGAACTTTGGGGAGGCAGGGTTAGTCATGGGCCCCAGCAGGTTAAAGATGGTGGGGGCGCCCAGCTGACTGCGTACCGGGCCGGCGAAGCGCATCGCAGGGTGGTAGGTCTTGGCGAACATGAAGGCGAATCCCGTGTCGTGCGCATCCTTTCGGATGGCCTCGGGGGAGCGTTCGATGTCCAGACCAAGAGCCTCCAGCATGTCCGCTCCGCCGCACTTAGAGCTGGCGGCGCGGTTGCCATGCTTCACAACCGGCACGCCCGCGGCGCTGACCACAAAGGATGCCATGGTAGAGATATTGACTGTGTGGTGGCCGTCGCCACCCGTGCCGACGATATCCACGCAGTTCGGGACGTCCGAGAAGTCCACCGGCGTGGCAAAGCTAGTCATAGTCTCGGCTGCGGCGGCTAGCTCGGCGGCGGTGATGCCACGCACGCGGATGCCGAAGGAGAAGGCGGCGATCTGCGCGTCGGTAGCGTTGCCCTCCATGATTTCGTTCATCGCCCAGCGAACTTGAGCCTCGCTGAGCTCCTGGCCCTTGCCGAGTCGCCCGAGCAGACCGGGCCAGGTAAAATAGCTCGGCGGTAGCTGCTCGGGGCTAAGGCCGCTGGTATCTACGGAACGCGGGGTAGTGGGGGACATAGCTGCTTCGACGCACCTCTCTGTCAGGGACCTGTGCCGGGCATCGGCACAATGAAGTAAATGGTTACTGTACTAACCAGTCTATTAGGTGCGGGGGGAGCTCGGAAGCCTTTGGGTAGTGACGCCCCTAGGGATCGGCGCCGAGAAATTGGCTATTGGGGGAGTTCCCGGCGATGCCGGGCAGCTAACCCCATAGTGGGGTGGTTGGCGTGTCAGCCCTTGACGAAAGTGGCATGTGACCTGTCGTTATGTGACTCGTCGGATACGGGACTGGAAAAGTTCCCACTAACCCCTAACGGGGTTGGCTTTCAGGTTTATCCAAGGTTTCACCTGCGATTTTACAGATTGCTTCCAGAAAACCGCCGAAGTGAATCGACTATCGAGCTTTAAACGGCCATACTGATATGCGTGACGAGCGCAGTTGAAAACCCAGGTATGGCAGCACCACAACGTGTTGCGACACTGAACCGACCGAACATGGTCAGTGTCGGCACGATTGTGTTCCTGTCTCAGGAATTGATGTTTTTCGCTGGCCTGTTCGCGATGTACTTCGTGTCCAAGGCTAACTCTGGCGGCAATTGGCCGTCCGAGCCCACCGAGCTGAACGTGCCCTTCGCGGCAACTATTACGGTCATCCTGATCAGTTCTTCGTTCACTGCTCAGTGGGGCGTCTTCGCAGCGGAGAGGGGTGATGTCTTCGCGCTACGCAAGTGGTATGCACTGTCCGCACTGCTGGGAACTATCTTCCTCATCGGCCAGGGCTACGAGTATGTCCACTTGGTGCAGCACGGAACCACCATCCCAGGCTCCGTCTACGGATCGGTCTTCTTCATCACGACAGGCTTCCACGGCGCGCACGTGCTCGCCGGTGTTATCGCCTTCCTCGTGGTGCTGCTGAGGACCGCGAAGTCGAAGTTCACCCCGGCACAGGCCACCGCCGCCGTCGTTGTGTCCTACTACTGGCACTTCGTCGACGTCGTGTGGATCGGCCTGTGGATCACCATTTACTTCATTCAGTAGGCCGGCCAGGTCGGTTCTTCTCCCCCAAGAAGAGAGTCGGCCTACAGCCCATCGCAATTCCATTGACTAGCAAATAAGGGAACAAGATGGATATCAACTCCACCAACGCAACCACGGAGCAAGTCTCCAGTGGTTCGAAGGGCAGTGCCGCCAAGGCACGCCGCCGCCGGAAGGTCCGCAAGGCCTTCGCCGGCGCGTTGGCATTGCTGTTCGCGCTTACGGGCGCGGGCTTCCTCGCCAACGCATTGACCCCTGATGCGCAGAACGCGGTTGCCGAGCAGAGCTCGGAGGAGCTGGCGCAGCAGGGTAAGGAAATTTACGAGGTTGCTTGTATCACCTGCCACGGTGGCAACCTGCAGGGCGTTAAGGACCGCGGTCCTTCCCTGATTGGTGTCGGTGAAGGCGCTGTGTACTTCCAGGTACACTCCGGCCGCATGCCGATGCTGCGCAACGAGGCGCAGGCAGGCCGTAAGCCTCCGCGCTACTCCGAGCAGCAGGCACTGGCGCTGGCAGCTTACGTTAACGCTAACGGTGGCGGTCCGGGCATCGTTCGCGATGCTAATGGCGAGATCGCCATGGAGTCCCTGCGTGGTGCCAACAACAAGGATGGTGAGATTGACCCGGCAGACGTTGCCCGTGGTTCCGATCTGTTTCGCCTGAACTGTGCATCTTGCCACAACTTCACCGGTAAGGGTGGCGCACTGTCCAGTGGTAAGTACGCACCGCCGCTGGCGCCTGCCAACGAGCAAGAGATCTACCAAGCTATGCTGACCGGCCCGCAAAACATGCCAAAGTTCTCCGATCGTCAGCTGACGGCTGACGAGAAGAAGGACATCATTGCCTACATCAAGTCGGCCAAGGAATCCCCGAACCCGGGTGGCTTCGGTCTGGGCGGTATCGGCCCGGTGACTGAGGGCATGGTCATGTGGTTTATCGGCATCGTGGTTCTCGTTGCCTTCGCTATGTGGATTGGATCGCGGTCATGAGTGAGAACAACAAGAAGTACAGCAACGAAGAGCTGTCGAAGATGAGCAACGACGAGCTGGCCCGCCTGGGTACCGAGCTCGACGGCGTTAAGGTTGCGTACCGCAAGGAGCGCTTCCCGATCGCCAACGATCCCGCTGAGAAGCGTGCGAGCCGCAAGGTGACAATCCTGTTGGCTCTGTCGATCCTGTTCGGCATCGCTTTCATCGGCGTCTACCTGTTCTGGCCGTGGGAGTACAAGCACCTAGCTGAAGATGGTGTATGGCTGTACACCATTTACACCCCTCTGCTCGGTATCACCGCCGGCCTGAGCATCACCCTGCTCGGTGCGGCCATCGTTGCCTACACCAAGAGCTTCGTTCCGGAAGAGATTTCGGTTCAGACCCGTCACGACGGCCCGTCTGAGGAAGTTGACCGCCGTACCCTGGTCGCTCTGCTGAACGACTCCTGGAAGACCTCCACCCTGGGTCGTCGCCCGGTCATCGCCGGCCTGGCTGGCACCGGTGCGGTCCTGGCTGGTCTGACTATCGCTCTGCCGCTGGGCGGCATCGTCAAGAACCCCTGGAAGGCCAAGGCAATGGGCATTCAGGGCGACGGTACCCTCTGGACCACTGGCTGGACGCTGGTGGAGCAGGGCGAGAAGGTCTACCTGGGCCGCGACACTGGCGCTATCGCCGAAGAGCATGACGGCCACTACAGCACCAAGGGCGTGTCTCGCCTGATCCGCATGCGCCCGGAGGATCTGGACGCAGCCTCCATGGAGACCGTGTTCCCCCTGACTGAGGACATGGTCAACGATGGTGACAAGTTCGACAAGGACCGTGACGTCTACGAGGAGCACATGCACTCCATCCACGGCCCGCGTAACTCTGTGATGCTTATCCGTCTGCGCCCTGAGGACGCTGACAAGGCGATCCTGCGTGAGGGCCAGGAGGACTTCCACTACGGCGATTACTTCGCTTACTCGAAGATCTGTACTCACATCGGTTGCCCTACTTCCCTGTATGAGCAGCAAACTAACCGCATCCTCTGCCCGTGCCACCAGTCTCAGTTCGATGCACTGCAGCACGGTAAGCCGATCTTCGGACCGGCAGCTCGCGCCCTGCCTGAGCTGTCGATCTCGGTCGACGAAGAGGGATACATGTACGCCGACCGTAACTTCATCGAGCCCGTCGGCCCGGCATTCTGGGAGCGTCGTTCATGACCACTAAACAACAGAGCCGCGCTGCTAAAGCGGCTAACAACATCGACGAGCGGTACACTGCCTCCGGCCTAATCCGCCCGCAAATTAACAAGGTATTTCCGACTCACTGGTCATTCATGCTCGGTGAGATCGCCCTGTACTCCTTCATCATCCTGATCCTGTCCGGTGTATACCTGACGCTGTTCTTCGATCCTTCTATGTCGAAGGTGATCTACGACGGCGCCTACGCACCGCTCAACGGCGTGGAAATGTCCGCCGCCTACCACACCGCCCTAGACCTCTCCTTCGAGGTTCGCGGTGGCCTGTTCATCCGCCAGGTTCACCACTGGGCTGCACTGCTGTTCGCAGTGTCCATCATGGTTCACATGATGCGCATCTTCTTCACCGGTGCATTCCGCAAGCCGCGTGAGGCTAACTGGGTCATCGGCTGCGTCCTGCTGCTGCTGTCTGTAGCAGAGGGCTTCATGGGTTACTCCCTGCCGGACGACCTGCTTTCCGGTGTTGGTCTGCGCATTATGTCCGCCATCATGGTTGGCCTGCCGATCATCGGTACCTGGCTGCACTGGATCATGTTCGCTGGCGACTTCCCAGGTGAGATCATCATTCCTCGCCTGTACATCGCTCACGTTCTGCTGATCCCGGGCATTCTGTTGGCTCTGATCGCTGCCCACCTAGCACTGGTCTGGTATCAGAAGCACACCCAGTTCCCTGGACCGGGTCGCACGGAGAACAACGTCGTCGGCGTTCGTATTCTGCCGGTCTTCGGTCTGAAGGCTGCTTCCTTCGGTCTGATCACGTTTGGTGTTGTCGCGCTGATGGCTGGTCTCTTCCAGATCAATGCCATCTGGAACCTGGGCCCGTACAACCCATCGCAGGTCTCCGCCGGTTCCCAGCCGGATATCTACATGCTGTGGACTGACGGTGCTGCACGTGTCATGCCTGCATGGGAGCTCTACCTCGGCAACTACACCATCCCAGCCGTGTTCTGGGTGGCTCTGTTGCTGGGCCTCCTGGTTGTGCTGCTGTTCGCTTACCCGTGGATCGAGCAGAAGATGACTGGCGATGACGCCCACCACAACCTGCTGCAGCGTCCGCGCGACGTGCCGGTTCGTACCGCACTGGGTGTCATGGCACTTGTCTTCTACGTGCTGCTGACCATCTCCGGTGGTAACGACCTAGTTGCACTACACTTCACTATCTCGCTGAACCTGATGACCTGGGTGGGCCGTATCGGCCTGGTGCTGCTGCCGCCGATCGCGTACTTCATCACCTACCACCTGTGCATCTCTCTGCAGCGCAACGACCGCGAGGTTCTGGAGCACGGTATCGAGACTGGCACCATTCGCCAGCTGCCTTCCGGTGGCTTCATTGAGGTCCACCAGCCGCTGGGCCCGGTTGACGAGCACGGCCACCCGATCCCGCTGGAGTACCAGGGTGCTTACGTTCCGAAGACCATGAACGAGCTCGGCGCAGCCGGCCAGCCTGGTCGCGGTGGCTTCTTCTCCCCGGATTCCCCGGAGATTGCGGAAAAGGCCGAGCGTATCGAGAAGGCCAACCACGCGGAGCAGAAGGAAATGTTCGAGCGACTCAACGAGGAGAACCGTCGTCGCTACGAGGAGCTCGACAAGTAGTCTCCAATCGAGCTAACTCAACTGCTCTCACCTAAGGCTCGAAAAAATCCCGTCCACCATCAGGTGGGCGGGATTTTTGTTGTTAGATGTTAGGTAGCTGCCGGCAGCGCCCTGAAGGCTTTAGCGCGCCGACAGCGCCCGCAGGACGTCGTAGGTGGCTAGGGCGTCGCTCATTGCGCGGTGTAGCGGGCGGTGGGGGACTTTAAGGTATGACGCCACGTTTCCTAGCCGATAGCGCCCCACCGACTCTCTAGGGATGAGCGCGCGGGAAGCCTCCGCAGTGCAGACTAGGCGCGGGGTGTATGGAGGGCTAACGGGATCCGAGCCTGGGGCGACATCGCCCAGCTGGAGGCGGAGGATCTCGTGTTGAAGGAAGGAGAAGTCGAAGGAAACATTGTGCCCCACAAGGCGTGGAGTCTCCAGGCTCGAAGTCCCGGCTGCGGTCGGGATAGTCGTAGCGGTTGCGGCCTGTTCAGTCGTAGCAGCTACGGCCGAGCCCGGCTTATCCCGGAGGAAAGCCAGCAAGTCCGGCAGAATCTCGGCGAAGCTGGGCTTGTCGGCCAGCAGACCGTCGGAGATGCCCGTGAGGTCTGTGATTTCCTGAGGCACGTCGCGATGCGGGTTGAGCAGGGTTGTGAACTGATCCTGGAGCTCGCCGTCGCAGATTCGCAAGGCGGCGATCTCAATGATTCGCTCATCCTGCGGCCGTAGCCCCGTGGTTTCAATGT
>NZ_CALLDG010000161.1 GCF_937999985.1 uncultured Corynebacterium sp. | reverse complement strand
AGCCCGGTTTTGCCTTCAGTGACCGCGAGCGCGACGAGCAGCTCGAGGAGGGCCTGGCGCAGGGCCGGAAGATCAACAAGGACGACGGCATCCAGCGCTACAAGGGTCTGGGTGAGATGAACGCCAAGGAGCTGTGGGAAACCACCATGGACCCGACGGTGCGCACCCTGCGCCGCGTGGACCTGGAGGATGCTGCGGCCGCCGACGAGATCTTCAGCGTGCTGATGGGCGACGACGTTGTGGCCCGCCGCAGCTTCATTACGAAGAACGCGCGCGACGTGCGCTTCCTTGACGTCTAGTGGCCGTTTAATGGCCTTTTAGCGAACGCCCACCGCCGTGGTGCCCGATGTGGGTGGGCTAGTTCGCTGTAGGTAGCTCGGCACCGAAGCGTTCGTGGAGTACCTCCAGCGGGTTAGACCACAGTGCATTGAGAGCTACCGTTTTTGCGGCATCGAGCAGGATGCTAGAACTAGCAGTTTGTAGGCGCAGATTCCGAGGGATTCCCGGCTGGTTGCGCAGGGTCCGGGCGACCACGCGGATTGCCTGCGGGTCGACAGTAAATGCCTCACCCGCGAAGACCAGCGATTGTGGGTCTACGATGTCTACCGCCAGCGCGATAGAGCGGCTGAGTAGTTCGGCGCGTTCGTCGAGTAATTTAGCTGCCTCCTGGGTCTGATCTGCGCCGACGGAGCCACTGCGCTCTAGCCCGTGGGGGTCAGCTCCAGGCCGGCCAATTCGTACTAATTCAGCTACGTTGCGCGCCGGGATTCCTTTACTAGCTGCAGCACTGAGCAGCGCCGTTGAGCTGAGGGGATGCGTACCGCCGGGAGGGGAGGCCGCGAAAGATCCTTGGGCACCGATGCGTTGGAATGCGCGGGATGCCGCACCGGAGTGAGGGCGGTGTACTGCCCCGTTGAATATCCAAGCATGGCCGACAAATTCTCGCGCATAGAAGTACAGGGTGGAATCCGGCTGGCTGGGCTTAGCATCAGCAGGCATGGTCCGAGTATTTGCAAGGGGAGTGGCTGCGAGTTCATGCGCGGCCATAGCGGCAACGCCACCGGCGACGGCTACGGGTACGTTTATTTGCGCAGCAACGCGGGAAGCAGCATCTACGTGGTCCCAACCGTAGGTTTCGGAGCTTACGAGCCCGGCCTCATCCACGTGTGCAGATAGGGCTAGACCTGCGCAAACAACTGGGCTATTCGCCGGTGCTAGAGCGGCCAGCCCGTGGCCTATGGCCTCCAAGGCATCGCCCGGATCCACTACAGCCATGTCGAGTGGCAGCTTACGGTGGGCCAAGATTCTGCCCGTCGCATCGCAAGCGACTAGCTGGGTGATGCGTAGCCCGACATGCGCGCCAAGGAAGGTGAGGTGTCTGCCATCGGGCAAAAGGCGCGTACCAGGGCGACCTCCCCGAGAGGAAGATTCGGGTGCTGCGACCTGCTCAACCAGGCCGGCGTCGATCAAGGTCGATACGTGGCGGGCCACGCTGGGTTGAGAAAGCTCGAGGGTGTCACGCAGGGTAGTTCGGTCGGTTTGCCGGAGGGTGCGAATCTGGTGGAGACAGCGGGCGGTCGGAGCGGCGGGTAGGGCGAAGCGAGCCGCCGCTGCGGAGTGGAGGAGTGGTGAGGGCTGCGTGAGGGTCATAGAAAACCAGTATTCGGTAGACCGATCTGTCTGTCAAGCAATTGTAGCAACATTTATGCTCATTCTTATCTTGAGCTATCAATGCAGGTCGCTTGGGATAGCCGATAAGCAAAGCTCTGTTTAAATTCAGCGCGAATGAAATCATGGCGTCAAAACTAGACAGCATGGTCTACTCTTTGACATGAGCGACAAAGAAATCACATTGCATTGGTTCTTACCCACCTACGGCGACTCCCGCCAGATCATCGGAGGAGGTCACGGTAGTGGCTTCTATCGTGGCAACCGCGAACCGACCCTCGACTACCTCACGCAGATCGCGCAGGCTGCCGAAGCTAATGGCTTCGAATCGTTATTGACTCCTACCGGTCAGTGGTGCGGCGATGCTTGGGTCACCGATGCGGCACTGCTGGCCCGCACAAAAAGAATCAAGTTCCTGATTGCCCTGCGCCCCGGTCTGGTCAGCACCCCAGTTCTCGCGCAACAGGCACAGACGCTGCAGGACCTATCGGACGGGCGCGTGCTACTGAACGTGGTTGTCGGCGGGGAAGATGCAGAACAGCGCGCGCTGGGCGACTACGCCACCAAGGAACAACGCTATGCCCGCGCTGACGAGGCCCTGACCCTAGCCCGTGACCTGTGGACCAGCACCGAGCCGATTACCCGGGAAGGGACCTACGAATCCGTAGAAAACGCCGTGCTAGCCAAGCGTCCCGAGATTGTGCCACCAATCTTCTTCGGCGGATCCTCGCCGGCGGGCATCGAGGTTGCCGGACGTCAGGCGGATGTGTACCTGACCTGGGGAGAAACCCCGGACAAGGTCGCCGAGAAGCTCGATCGCGTACGAGAATCCGCCGCAACCGCCGGGCGTGAGGTTGAGTTCGGTATTCGCCTGCACATCATTTCCCGCGACACCTCCGAACAAGCGTGGCAGGAAGCGCAGCGCCTCCTTGACAGCCTGGATCCCGATGAGGTTCGGAAGATTCAGCAAGGTCTGGCGCGTTCGCAGTCAGAGGGGCAGCGGCGCCAAAGCGAACTGCACGGTCGGGGTCAGGATTTTGTTTCTGGTACTGACGCCCACACGTTGGAAGTCGCCCCAAATCTATGGGCAGGTATCGGACTTGTCCGTGGCGGGGCGGGAACCGCACTGGTCGGAAGCCATGAGGAAGTAGCACAGCGCTTAGCGGAGTACCGGCAGGCGGGCATTAAGCATGTAATTCTTTCGGCATACCCGCACCTGGAAGAGACCTGGACCGTTGGCGAAGGCGTGGTGCCCCGGCTGCAGGAACTCGGTTACACGGTGACGAATCATCCCGCACCGGGCGACGAGGAAGGATCGCGCTAATGACTTCCATCCTCGACTTTAAGAAAAGCCCCAGAAAAGTGAAGGCAGAAGAAAGCCAGCCGGCACACTCGCAGAAGGCGGAATCAGTAAACACCGAAACGCCAAAGCCGCATCGGGTAACAACCGAGCCGGCAAAATCTAAGGGCTCAAGGAAAGCCAAAAGACGATTGATCCAGGTGGGCAGCCTCGCCGGGCTGATCGCCTTGTGGTGGCTGGTCACCACAGTGACCAGCATCAACCCCGTCGTTCTCCCATCCCCTGGGGCGGTGCTCCACGAGCTGTGGAGCACCAACACCTGCCACCCTGCCTCGGCCTCTAGCGCCCGCACGGAGTGTGGCGTGGAGGGATACTTCCTGTGGCAGCACCTGTTAGCCACCATCGAGCGCATCGCAGTTGGCCTCATCGCCGGCACCATCGTCGGCGTGCTGCTGGGATGGCTACTTGGCTCCTCGCGTACCGTTCGGGCCATCGTTGAGCCCTACCTGTCCTTCCTGCGTGCTCTGCCGCCGCTGGGGTATATCGGCCTGCTGATCGTGTGGTTCGGTATCGGCGACGTATCCAAGGTCGTGCTGCTGTTCCTCGCTGTGTTCCCCACCGTGACGGTAGCCACGATCACCGGCGTGACCGGCATTAGAAGGGACTGGATCCTCGCAGCTCGCACCCTCGGCGCGCGGCGCTCCCAGGTACTTCGGCGGGTGATCATCCCCGGAGCCCTGCCAGAGATCATCAACGGCATTCGCCTCGGCGCGGGCCTAGCCTGGTCCGCTATCGTCGCGGCCGAGATGAACGACGGAATCCCCGGCATCGGTGGGTTGGCCTATATTTCCGGTACTCAACTCAATACCGCGCTGACGATCGCCTCCATCATCGTCATCGGCATCACAGCGCTCATTTTTGACCAAGCATTGGTGCAGGTGGAGCGCCGTTTTGCACCCTGGAGGGGGAAGCAGTGATGGCTAAATCAACTACGAAGACCGGTGCGCCCCTGCGGCGTCACTACCAAAAAACCGTGGGCGCCCTGGCGGCGATCGGGTTAGCGAGCAGCCTCACGGCGTGCGTCGGCACACCGGCGAAAGAACGCGAGGACGCGCAGAACGCCGAATGCCCCATCGAGGTCAACGAGACGAGCGGCAGCGTGCGCATCGGGTACCTCGGTAGCCCCGGCCCGGATCTTTACGCCTTCGACCAGGGTTTGGCCGAATCGTGCCTGCCCAACGTGAAGGTGGACTGGACACGATTCCCGACAGGACAAGACATCGTCCAGGGCTTCGCCTCCGACTCGGTGGACCTGGCTGGGCTGGGCTCCACGCCGACGACGAAGGCGCTCTCCGCGCCGATGAACCTGGACGTCGTAGTGCCGTGGGTGAACTCGCGGCTTGGAGAATCCGAGGCGCTGGTGGCCAAGCACGCCAAGACGGTCAAGGAGCTCAAGGGTAAGAAGATCGCCGTGCCGTACTCCTCGACTGCGCACTACAGCCTGCTGAAGGCGCTGATCGCGGCCGGCCTGGACCCGAAAAAGGACGTAGAGATTACGAACATCTCCCCGGATAAACTGCCGGCCGCGTGGAACTCCAACGAGATCGAGGCGACTTACGTGTGGGACCCGACCCTGTCGGAGGTGAAGAAGTCTGGGCACGTCTTGGTGACGTCGCAGGATGTGGCGGATCTGGGAGACCCGACGTTCAACGTCACCCTCGCCTCCCGCGGATGGACGCAGGACAACAATGCAGTGCTGCAGACATGGCTGGATCTTATGGATTACATCGTCCGCTACGGCGAGGAAAACCCGGAGCAGTACGCAGAGATCAACGCTAGTGCAGCAGGCATGGATCTGGAGGATACGAAGAGCCAGCTGAAGGGCGTGACCTTTGTCAAGGGCGACCAACAGGCCGAGTACCTGGATACGGTCGCCGGAGTGCTACGCAAAACAGCCGACTTCCTGGTGGATCAGGGTGACATTCCGGAGGCCGCGCCGGCGGAGCACTACCACGAGGCCACGCACAGCACTGAGGTCGGTCAGAAACCTAACACCCAGGCCGGAACGAAATCGAACCAAAAGCACGACCAAAAAAACGATAAATCGGAGCAGAACGGAGGCAACCATGCTGCAAATTAGGGGCGTACACCACGTATTTACGACAGATACCGGCCAGCGCATTGAGGCGCTGCGCGAAGTAGACCTCACGATCCCCAGCGGGCAGATTGTTTGCCTCGTAGGCCCATCGGGCTGCGGAAAGTCAACGTTCTTAAAGATCGTCGGCGGATTCTTCCCACCCACCGGTGGTGAGGTCCGCGCCGGGGCCAATGAGTCCGAACTACACACCGTCACCGGTCCGGGCGTGGATCGCGGCGTGGTGTTCCAGCAGCCCAATCTGTACCCGTGGCTGAATGTGCGGGATAACGTGCGGCTGGGCAGCACATTCACGGGCTCGACTGTCGAGCGCAAGGAGGGCGACGCGCTGGTGGATCTAGTGGGCCTCAACGCCGCGAAGGAGCGCTTCCCGCATGAGCTATCCGGAGGCATGCAACAGCGCGCCCAGATTGCCCGCGTGCTGGCCGCTAGCCCGGAAACGGTGCTGATGGATGAGCCTTTTAGCGCTGTGGACCCCTTTACCCGCGAGCAGCTGCAGGCTGAGCTGCTGCGGATTTGGCATCGCTACCAGCCCACGATCATCTTCGTCACTCATTCAGTGGAAGAGGCCATCCTGCTGGGTCACCGGGTCGTCGTTATGGCACCGAACCCAGGTCGCATTATCGACGACGTAGCCGTCCCGGAGGCCGTGCGTGCGAGCTCCGGGCAGGCGGGCGTACCGGGTGAGGAAGTACCGAGTCGCGATGCATTGCAGGCGCGTTTGCGCGACCTTACGGCGGACCCTCAGTTCGTGAAGTTAAGGCGCCACCTCAGCGAAGCAATCACGGCCGCCCACCGGAATGGTGCGCGCGAACCCGCCATCGTGTAAATCGCCCCGACGTGCGCTTTTTTGTTGTTTAATCGAGTGTTGTGAGCGATTCGAAACACCAAGCGAAAACCACTCGTACGCAGCCGCGCCGGGAGCCGACCCTGCTGCCGGTTGAGATGGCCGACGGCACCACGTCGCAGGTTCGCCTGTTCCTGCCCGGCACGGCGAAAGTGGGGGAGGAAGGTACGGACGCCACCGCCTCCGGCAGTACCGCGAACCCAGCAAACAGCCCAGCGGATGCCGCGTGGGATCGTGCGCGCCCCCTGATCGTGGTCTGGCCGGGCTTCGGAATGGGCGCTCGCTACTACGATCCGATCGCCTGGGAGCTGGCCGACCGCGGATACCCGGTGGTTACCGGCGAGCTGCGAGGCCAGGGTAGCTCCACGGCCGTAGCCACCCGCAAGCACCAGTGGGGTTACCACCAGCTGGCCTCTCAGGATTATCCGCGAACGATCCGGGCTGCGAAGGAGGCGCTGGGCGTCAATAAAGATCACCCCACGTTAATGCTTTGCCATTCGATGGGCGGACAGATCGGTGCGCTCTTCCTTGCGCGGCCCGAGGCTGGAGAGCTGGGCATTCGCGGGATGATGGGCGTGGGTTCCGGCACCCCTTATTACAAAGGGTTTGAGGGTAAGCAGCGTAGGCGCCTGCGCTTCGGGACGTACCAGATCATGCTGAATATCCTGCTGTTCGGATACCAGCCCGCGGGCGTGCTGGATCTGGCGGGTTACGGGCGCCAATCGGGCACGCAGCTGCGTGAGTGGTTCCGTTATGGGCAAACAAACCGCCTGCACAAGCTGGCGGACCAGGACATGGACTACGAAGAGGCGAAGAAGTCCGTGCGCACCCCGGTTCTGCTGACGCGCTGCGCGAACGACGAGGACTGCCCGATCGCTTCCGCGGAGAACCTGGGGTCGGAGTTACCCGCTGACGTGGTGCAGGTAGAGGAGCTTGATTCGCAGCTGGGGCACAACCGTTGGGCGCGGGAGCCGGAGCTGGTTTCCGATCGGCTGGAGGAGTTCTGGCGGGAGATGGCCGACTAGCGGCGCTCTCGGCGCTCGGCCCCGCGCTCATAGGCGGCTCTGAGAAAGTCTGGAGCGTGCTCAGAGCCTGGCGCGTGGGAACGCATGAAGAAACCCGCGGACCTTCCAAAGTGAGAAGGAGCCGCGGGTTAGTGGGTTAAGCGGAAGGCGTGGACCGCCTTTTGCGTGATTACGCTGTGGAAGCGTGAGTTATGCCTGGCGGCGAGCGAACATCATCCAAGCGCCAGCGACCATGGAGATCAGGGCCAGACCAGCCAGGATGGAGATCTCCGGCTTAACGCCGGTGTTAGCCAGCTGAACGTTGCGCTCTGCAGGTGCCTCAGCGTCTGCAGCCGGAGCCTCTGCGACCGGTGCCTCAGCCTCGCCCTCGGCTGGAGCCTCAGCTGCCGGAGCCTCGATGTCCTCCTTGGCCGGTGCCTCTTCGCCCTCAGCCGGAGCCTCCGGCTTGCCCTCGCCCTCAGCCGGAGCTTCTTCCTTCTCGCCGTCCTTGGGAGCCTCAGCCTCGTCGTCGGCCTTGTCCTCGCCCTTGTCGCCGGCGTTGCCCAGGATTGCACCCAGAACGCCCAGGCCAACGATGGTGCCACCGATGCCGGCAGCGATCTTGTCTTCCTTGCTCATGTTGGAGGAGCCGGCCGGCTCGTCCTCGGTGCTGTCGTCACCGGTCTGGTCGTCTTCGTTGCCGTTCTCGTCGCCCTTGCCTTCGCCCGGCTGCTCTTCGCCAGCGCCGTTGTCTTCCGGCTGGGGGTTCTCGTTCTCTGCAGCCGGAGCGGTACCCTCGCCTTCCTGAGCGTTAGCAACCGGGGTCAGCAGGGCTGCGGAAGCCAGAGCGGTAGCAGCGGCGGTAGCGGTGATCTTCTTGGACAGCTTCATGTCTTTCTCCTGTGTTTTCGTGTGTAGCCAAACCGTTTGGCTTCTGGGTGAAACGTCGGACACTTTTAAAGTAGCTTTCGCCCTGGGATTTTTCAGTGCTAGAAATTACAAAAACCCCTGCTCAGACGATTTTTCCAAGTAGATTCTCTAAACTGACTGGTCAGCGCGAGGTTGCAGACATACGCAACTTTTCACACCAGTCACTTTGATTTACCCACGTATGGGGGAACGAAAAGTCCCTTACCCAGAAAGTCATCTTTCCCGGACACTCCGGGAAATACGTAGAAATACCCACCGCCGTACGGCCTGATGTAGTCAGCCAGCGGTTCGCCCTCTAGCCGCTTCTGCACGGTAATAAACTGCCGCTGCAGATCCTGCTGGAAGCACACAAAGACCAAACCCACGTCCAGGGTGCCGTTGTCCAGCACACCATTGTCGTAGTTATAGGCACGCCGCAGCATCAACTGGTTCGCCGTCTCCTCGGTCCGCGGGTTCGCCAAGCGGATGTGCGCATCCACCGGAATCACATCCCCTGTGGGGTCATCCAGATAGTCCGGCTCCTCCCACTCGTCACCGCCGGAAAGCGGCCCGCCGCTGAAGCGTTCGCGGCCAAAGATCTGCTCCTGCTCCGCGATAGAGATGCGATCCCAGAACTCCGTCAGCATCACGATCAGCCGCACGGCCATGTAGCTACCGCCCGCTGCCCACTTCGGTCCGTCGCCGCCGGCCCACACCAGCTCGTCG
>NZ_CALLDG010000160.1 GCF_937999985.1 uncultured Corynebacterium sp. | reverse complement strand
CCTAGCCATACGAAAAGCAGCCGATCTCTACCCTGGACGATCAAAAACCGACCGCCGGGATGCATTCATCATCGCCGACACCGCCCGCACCATGCCGCACACACTGCGGACAGTCGACCGCGACGACGAGACACTAGCAGCGCTGAAGACGCTCGCCGGATTCCACGACGACATCACCAAAGACGCCACCCGAACGAAAAACAGCCTTCGCAGCGTGCTCACACAGATTCACCCCGCACTCGAGCGCGTCTTTGCAGGCGAGATTCTCTCGCGCACGCTGGGTGCTGGACTCGCTCATCCACTACGAAGGTCCGACAAAACTGACCGCCGCAGGTCGAGGCCGGATCCTGAAGTGGATACGCAACCGCGCCAAGAAGGACCCTGATACCCTCGCAATTTTCGCTGCCCTTGCCGAGCAAACTGTCACGGTACCCGGCACTGCGGCAGCAGAATTGGTCATTCCCCAGCTGGCGGCGAACATCAAAGCGCTTCAAGCACAGCGCGACACGATCGCCGGACAAGTCGAGGAGATGCTCGAATCGTTCCCTCTTGCCCAGGTCTTGATGTCGATGCCCGGCGTAGGCATCACGACCGCCTCCAACATCTTGGTGCCCATCGGCGATTGCCAGGACTTCGCCGACGCCGCGCACTTGGCCACTTACGCCGGCATCGCGCCGACCACCCGGCAGTCGGGTACGTCGATCCGCGGCGAGTTTCCCACCAGGGCCGGCAATAAACAGTTGAAAAACGCGATGTTTCGATCGGCGTGGATCGCGTCGAACTGCCATCCCGCATCGCGCGACTACTACCTGCGTAAACGGGCTGAAGGACAGAAGCACAATGCCGCGGTGATGTGGCTTGCCCGGAGCCGCTGCAACGTCATCTATCCCCTACCGCCCCGGCCCATGCATCCGCGCCGAAGCCGCGCAGAACCACGTCCACCAGCGGTAGGCGATAGCGGCCTCCCGCACCGAAAGCTCCGTCCCCCCCTCCCCTGCCCCTCCCCATCGCCTCAACCCCCGTGGTTTAGGAGGGGGAAGAGGGCGTTCGAGGGCTCAACAGCTCAAGCCCAGGACCGCCGACTTACAGCTCGTCGATGTGCTTGCGCTTCGGGTAGACGCGCGGGCGAGCACCGGCAATCTCCTCAGCAATGCGGATGACCTGGTTGGAGTAACCGAACTCGTTGTCGTACCAGACGTAGAGCACTAGGTGCTTACCGTTGGCGATGGTAGCCAGACCATCGACGATGCCAGCGTGGGTGGAACCAACGAAGTCGGTGGAGACCACTTCTGGTGAGTGGATGTAGTCAATCTGCTGGCGCAGGACGGACTTCAGGGAAACTTCGCGCAGGTAGTTGTTAACCTCGTCGCGGTCGACCTCAGTGTCCAGAGTCAGGTTCAGCACCGCCATGGAAACGTCCGGGGTGGGAACGCGGATGGCGTTACCGGTCAGCTTGCCCTCAAACTCCGGCAGAGCCTTGGCGACGGCCTTTGCGGCACCAGTCTCAGTGAGAACCATGTTCAGGGT
>NZ_CALLDG010000159.1 GCF_937999985.1 uncultured Corynebacterium sp. | reverse complement strand
CGGCCAGCTCCGGCTGTTCGCTCCACACAGTGGTGGGCAGTTGGTAGCCCGGGTGCTCCGCAAAGGACGGTAGATCCTTGATGGCCTTCTCGCCCGGCTCGCGCACGTCGATGGCAATCGCAGTACCGTCGGCGAGGTCACGCAGCAGGGAAGCGGCCGTTTCCTCTTCAGCCTCGCGAGCCGCAGCGGTTTCCACCGCGCAGCTCGACACGTCCTCCGCCACGATCTCGGTGACCGGCTGCCGCTGGGGATCGGCGGTGACGTTGAAGTGCTGGATGTTGGCCGTGAGGGCGTCATAAATAAGCAACCGCCCGACCTGCTGTGCGCGAGCTTCCGGGTCTCGCAGGAACTTAATGGTTTCCGTGGCCATCAGGCCGGCGACCACCGAGGTCGTTACGCCCAGCACTCCGGCGGTAGCGCAGTCCGGCACACTGTCGGGGTCCGGTTGGGAGGGGTAGAGGTCGCGCATGCCCACGCCCCGACCATCCGGCGCGGCACCAATGTCTGCGCCGGGGCCGGACCACCAGACGGCCACGTCGCCGCGGTAGCGCAGGACTGAACCCCAGACCAGGGGAGTGCCGGTGGCCTCGGCGGCATCGGCGGCCAAGAACTTCGTGGCAAAGGTGTCAGATCCATCGATGAGCACGTCTACGTCTTCTAGCAGCTCAGCGGCGTTGTCGGCGCGCAGGCGCCCGTGGATGCCGTGAAAGATTAGGCCGGGCTGCAACTCCCGCAGTCGTTCTCCGGTGACCTCCACCTTGGGGCGGCCGACGTCACTGGCGCCGAAGAGGATCTGCCGGTGGATGTTCGTGATGTCCACCGTGTCGTCATCGATGACGGAAATCTCGCCGACCCCCGCCGCGGCCAGGGCCTGCATCAAGGGGCAGCCCAGCCCGCCAGCGCCGATCACCAGCACGTGCGCTTCATGCAGTCGCTCTTGTTCCCGCAGCCCGTGGCCCGGAAGGATCGTCTGCCGGGCGACGCGCTTCAGCTCTTCGGCGGGCAGAGTGGTGTAGTCGGAGGTGTAGTCGCCGAGCATCACAGCACCTCGTCGGCCCAGCCATCCCAGCTGGCCAGGCCGTCGAAGCTGGAGGAGGCCAACGCGCCCTGGGCGTGCGTGCGCTGGGGAATGCGCCCCGCCTCTCGTGCCAGCCGGCCGGACTCCACAGCCGCCTTCATGGCGTGAGCCATCGCTACCGGGTCCTGGCAGCGGTTCACTGCGCTGGCCAGCAGCACTCCGTCGCAGCCCAGCTCCATCGCCAGCGCCGCGTCGGAGGCCGTGCCCACGCCCGCGTCCAGCAGTACCGGAACCTGGGCGCGCGAGCAGATCAGCTCGATGTTGTGCGGGTTCAGGATCCCCAGGCCCGTGCCGATGGGGGAGCCCAGCGGCATGACAGCGTGCACGCCCACGTCCTCCAGCCGGCGGGCGACCACCGGGTCGTCGCTGGTGTAGGCCAGCACTACGAAGCCTTCGGCCACCAGCATCTCGCAGGCATCCACCAGCTCCACCACGTCAGGCAGCAGTGTGTGGTCATCGGCGATGACCTCCACCTTCACCCAGTTGGTACCCAGTGCCTCGCGCGCCAGTTGGGCCGTCAGCATCGCATCGCGGGCGGTCTGGCACCCGGCGGTGTTCGGCAGCACGTCGATGCCCAGGCGGTTCAGCAGCTCGAACACGCTCTCGCCGCCACCGGTGGTCTTGGCGCTGTGGCGGCGCATCGCCACCGTGGTCAGTTGCGTGCCGCTGGCCACCAGCGCATCCTCC
>NZ_CALLDG010000158.1 GCF_937999985.1 uncultured Corynebacterium sp. | reverse complement strand
GGATGTGCTCGGCGGGCAGGATCTGCCCGTCCTGGCCGTTCGCCTCGGTGCCCAGGTGCACGATGGTCACACCGCGCTCGTTGGCGCGGGCATCGGCGGAAACCACGCCGGAGACCACTCGGTAGCGCAGCTCGGCGTACTCGTCGTAGCGGTTCTGCACGCGAGCGGAGTTGATGCGGAAGCGAATGGCTTCGCGCACAGCCAGCGCGCCGTCGCGACCAAAATTCTTCGGAGTGTCGTCGATGCGTCCGGTGACGTTCCCATCTTCGTCCTTTTCCACCTGGTAGATGGTCACCTCGCCACTGATCGGGTCGATGTCCACATCGACCGGGCCGGTGAATTGGCTTTTCGCCCGGTACGCCTCGCGCAGCCCCCGCTTAACCCCCTCCAGCAGGTCGTCGAAATCCACCGACTCCTGCTTTTCGACTGCACGCAGCGCGGCCATATCAATATTCACTTGTTACTCCTAGTTTTCCGCCGGACTATCCTGCTGATCTTCTGCACGGGGCAACCCGTAGGCGTCAATAGCCAATCCGACAAGATCGACCTCGGCGGCGGGTGCCTGTGAGAATTCCACTTCTACCACCGCACCAGCTACATCTGCGAATCGCACGCGGCGCACGCTGGGCTGTTTCTTATCCGGTGTGATCAAAACGACATCGTCGCCGTCTACCTGCGCGATGCGTTCTACCCCGTCGGCCAGCCGCACGAGGCGCCCGATGTTGCGCACCCAGTGGCGTTGCTCCACGAGAGGGAAATCGACGCCCGGCGTCGTCAACTCCAGGGTGTATCCGGCCCCAAAGCTCATCTCCCCCGCCGCCTCGGCGTCATCCAAGTGCTTCGATACCTCGCGGCTCAGTTCTTCCAACTGGTCCAGATTCGGGCGCTCGGCGCGGGGATCGGCGGTATCCACCGCGATCCTAATGGCGGACTTCGCTCCGGCCTTCGTGATCTTGATGTCCTCGATCACCAGTCCGAACTCTCTTACCAATCCGCGCAGCGATTCTTCGAGCTGCTCCTTGTTTGGAAATGCCATGACCATGCAGTCTAGCAGCAGCTGGCTTCTAGTAGACTCCTAGTCTTGATGAATATGACCAGCTCTCGTCCTCCCCTCACCCGCCGCCGTTTCCTGGGAGCCAGCACGCTTCTAGGTGCCGGCCTGGCGATCTCCGCCTGCGAGTTCGGTGAAGAGCCACAAGCAAACGAGCAGCTCATCGAGCTCGGAGCGGCACTGCGCAGTGCTCAGAAAAATTTTCAGGCCAAACGGGCGAAGAAGTGGTCCGGATTCCTCGGCAAGCAGTACGACCTGGTCACGGAGGAAACCCTGCGCCAGTGCGGCACCGATAGCGAGGGCAACGCGCCCCAGGGCTGCCAAGAAAAAATTTCCGAGACCAAGAACGCACCCAGGAAAGCTGTTTCCCTGGACAAGGCCTACGATCGCGCCCTCACAAGCGAGCTGGGCGCACAGGCCTCCCTCATCGCCGGGCTATTCGCCGCCTACAAGGCCGCCGGCGACAACGAGCGTCCTAACCACCCTACCGAGGTCAGCGCTGAGGTCGTCGAGGGCTTTTCTAACCCGGATGTCGATGTGGCAGCGGAGTTTCGTTCCTTGCTGACGCTAACTTACGGTGCAATCTACGCCTCGGGTGTCGCGCTGGCCAAGAGCCCAGCGGACAAGACCCGTTCGCAGATCCAATCCTTGGCCAATCAGCTGCGCGTGCTACGCGACCTCACGAATGACGTCCTGGAAGAGCTGGGCGCGGAGATCCCCGCCCCCGAACCCGGATACACGCAGGGTGGGGCCGACGGGAAGTCGGATGCTGTGGAGTACTTCCACCCCACCTTGCTGCCCATCACCACCCAGCTTCGACGCATCACGGAGCTGGCCGCCAACGAGAAGGCCGTCGCCTACGCCACCGACTGGCTAAAGACCACCGCCTGCGGCGAAGCCGCCCTCGAGCGACTCCAGGGCAAGGACCCTAAGGACGTGCCTCTCCGCGGAGAGCCCGCTTAGCCTCCGGTAGCGCATCGGTGTAGTCGACCTCGTAGGTCTCGCCGGTCAGGCGGTTGCGCAGCTCCACCTTGCCGTCGGCGAACCCGCGGCCGACCACGACCACCAGGGGCATGCCCAGCAGCTCGGAATCCTTGAACTTCACGCCCGGGGAAACCTTCGGGCGGTCGTCGAAGAGAACCTCCAAGCCGTCGTTGGACAGCGTCTCCACCAGCTCCACGGCGGCCTCGCCCGCGGCGGCGTCCTTGTTGGCGATCACCACGTGCACGTCGAAAGGCGCGACGGATGCCGGCCAGCGCAGCCCGGACTCGTCCAGCATCTGCTCGGCGATCACGCCCACCAGGCGAGAAACGCCCACGCCGTAGGAGCCCATCGTCGGCACGGAGCGCTTACCGGACTCGTCCAGGATCTTCACGTCGAAGGCCTCGGTGTACTTGCGGCCCAGCTGGAAGATATGGCCGATCTCGATGCCACGAGCCAGCGTCAGGGTGCCCTTGCCGTCCGGCGAAGGGTCGCCCTCCAGCACCTCGGCGGCCTCCACGAAGCCGTCCGGGGTGAAGTCGCGCCCTGCAACCAGGCCCACGACGTGGCGGTTCTTCGCATCCGCACCGGTGATCCAGGAGGTTCCCTCCACCACACGCGGGTCGGCCAGAACGCGCACGCCGTTTGCGGCCAGTCCCTTCGGACCCACGTAGCCCTTAACCAGGAAGGGGTGCTTCTTGAAGTCCGCATCTTCGGCCAGCTCCACCTGCGCGGGTTCCATGGCCGCCTCGAGGCGCTTCATGTCCACCTCGCGGTTGCCCGGCACCAGCACGCCGGCCAGGGACTCGCCCCGCGGCTTGCCTTCCTCGTCCAGCGTCGGGTCGTTGACCTTGATCACGATGCACTTCAGCGTGTCCGCAGCCTCCACGGCACGGCCGTCGATGGTGATGCCTTCGTCGTTAGCCCAGTCCACCAGCGCTTCGATGGTATCGCTGTCCGGGGTCTCGTACTCCTTGGCCTCCGGCTGGCCCTCGATCGGCTGAGCCGGCGGGACCTGCGTCACTACAGCCTCGACGTTCGCGGCGTAGTCGCTCTCGGTGGAGCGCACGAAGGTGTCCTCGCCGGTGTCGGCCACTGCCAGGAACTCCTCGGATGCCGAGCCGCCCATAGCGCCAGAGGTCGCAGAGCAGATCGCGTACTTGATGCCCAGGCGGTCGAAGATGTTCTGGTAGGCCTTGCGGTGCAGCTGGTAGGACTCCTCCAGCCCCTCATCGTCCATGTTGAAGGAGTAGGAATCCTTCATAATGAACTCGCGACCGCGCAGGATGCCGGCGCGCGGGCGTTCCTCGTCGCGGTACTTCGTCTGCACCTGGTACAGGATCACGGGGAAGTCCTTGTAGGAGTTGTACTCGGACTTCACGACCGAGGTGAACATCTCCTCGTGTGTCGGCCCCAGCAGGTAGTCCGCGTTCTTGCGGTCCTTCAGGCGGAACAGCGCATCACCGTACTCGACCCAGCGGCCGGTCGTCTCGTAGGGCTCGCGCGGCAGCAGCGCGGGGAAGGAAATCTCCTGCGCGCCGATGGCGTTCATCTCCTCGCGCACGACCTCTTCGACGTTGCGCAGCACCCGCAGGCCGAGCGGCAGCCACGAGTACACGCCGGGGGCAACGCGGCGGATGTATCCCGCGCGTACCAGCAGCTTGTGGCTGGGCACCTCTGCGTCTGCGGGGTCGTCACGCAGGGTGCGCAAGAATAGTTGTGACATCCGAGTAATCATGAGTCATGACTTTACCTTTTCCCCCTTTAACTTGTGTCGTTCGGTAGGGGTTTTAGCTAGTCTGTGGGAATGCTGATCGTGCTTCCCCCGTCCGAAACCAAGGCTCCCGGTGGCTCGCTGCCCGCCAGGGAGCCGTTGCACTTCCCGGAACTCGACCCTATCCGCGAGGAGATCACCCGCGATCTGGTCGCCCTGTGCACCGAAGATCCGGAGGCCGCCATGCAGGTCCTGGGCCTTTCCGAGAAGCTGCGCGGCGAGGTCGAGGCCAATCAGGTGCTGCGCACCGCCCCGACGATGCCGGCCCTGCGCCGTTACACGGGCGTGCTCTACGACGCGCTCGATGTGTCTTCTCTTTCTGACGCCACCACGCCCCACCTAGCCATCGGTTCAGCACTGTATGGCCTGGTCATGGGCGGGGATCCGATCCCCCACTACCGGCTTTCGGGTAGTACCAAGCTCACCCCCGGCACCACCATGAAGAGGCGCTGGGGTTCCGCCATCACCGAGGCACTGCAGCGCGCAGAGCAAGAACACGGCCTGGTGGTGGACTTACGTTCCGGGGCATACCAGCAGCTCGGCAAACTGAAGACTGCGGTGACTGTGCGGGTGGAATCCGTGCAACCCGATGGCAGCCGCAAGGTCGTCAGCCACTTCAACAAGCACTACAAGGGTCTGCTTGCCCGCGCGCTGGCGCAGGATCCCAGCGGCTCCACTGCCTCGGAGGTTGCCGACATCGCCCGCGCCGCAGGCTTTACCGTGGAGCAGGACTCCACGGAGCTCACCCTCGTCGTCTAGATGTACTGACCGGAGACGTTGATCGACGCGATCTGGCATCAGTCGACCATGTGCAG
>NZ_CALLDG010000157.1 GCF_937999985.1 uncultured Corynebacterium sp. | reverse complement strand
GACGAGCCGACCAACCACCTCGACGCCGAAAGCGTGCTGTGGCTGGAGAAGCACCTGCAGACCTACCCGGGTGCCGTGCTGGCGATTACCCACGACCGCTACTTCCTGGACAACGTCGCCGAGTGGATCTGCGAGGTCGACCGCGGCAAGCTGTACCCCTACGAGGGCAACTACTCCACCTACCTGGACACCAAGGCCAAGCGCCTGGAGGTCGCCGGCAAGAAGGACGCGAAGCTGCAGAAGCGACTCAAGGAAGAGCTGCAGTGGGTCCGCTCCGGCGCGAAGGCCCGTCAGGCGAAAAACAAGGCCCGCCTGCAGCGCTACGAGGAGATGGCTGCCGAGGCGGAGAAGTACAAGAAGCTGGACTTCGAAGAGATCCAGATTCCGACCCCGCCGCGCCTGGGCAACCAGGTGGTCGAGGTCAAGGACCTGAACAAGGGATTCGACGGCCGTACCCTGATCAAGGACCTGTCGTTCACCCTGCCGCGCAACGGCATTGTGGGCGTCATCGGCCCGAACGGTGTGGGTAAGACCACCCTGTTTAAGACCATCGTTGGCCTGGAAGAGCCGGACTCCGGCGAGGTGAAGGTCGGCTCCACCGTGCAGCTGAGCTACGTGGACCAGAACCGCGAGAACATCGACCCGGAGCAGACCGTCTGGGAGGTCGTCTCCGACGGCCTGGACTTCATTCACGTCGGCCAGAACGAAATGCCTTCCCGCGCGTACCTGTCCGCTTTCGGCTTCAAGGGCCCGGACCAGCAAAAGCCTTCCAAGGTGCTGTCCGGCGGTGAGCGCAACCGCCTGAACCTGGCGCTGACGCTGAAGCAGGGCGGCAACCTGATCCTGCTGGATGAGCCAACTAACGACCTGGACGTTGAGACCCTGTCCTCCCTGGAGAACGCTCTGCAGCAGTTCCCGGGCTGCGCCGTGGTCATCTCGCACGACCGCTGGTTCCTGGACCGCACCTGTACCCACATCCTGGCTTGGGAGGGCAATGTTGCTGAAGGCCAGTGGTACTGGTTCGAGGGCAACTTCGAGGACTACGAGAAGAACAAGGTTGACCGCCTCGGCCCGGAGGCTGCACGTCCGCACCGTGTGACGCACCGCAAGCTGACCCGCTAGTCGCCGCGTGGCGCCGCAGCGCGTCGCTACAGCACGTGGCGCAGGCTAACTCCCTAGCCTGCGCCGCGTTTCTCGCTTAAAACCGTGTAACTACGTGAACCTGTGTGAAGGATGTGGCAGTATTGGTTCACGAAACAAAAGTTACCTGTGAGGTTCTAAGCGAGGTTTGAAACGCAATGCCCTTCATCGAACACGAGGCCACCGGAACTCGCTGGCACACCTGCCACCGCGAGCTCCGCTGGTCCGACTTCGACCAATACCAGCACGTCAACAACGCCAAGTATCTGGAATTCGGCCAGGACGCGCGGATGGTCTTCCTCAAAGACGTGCTGATGGAAATGGACATTGCCGTGCCCCCGATGTTCGCGCGCCACACCACTATCGACTACCCATTCCCGCTGTCGCCGGGGGAATCGGAAGTGGCCGTGGCCTCCTACTTCATCGACGTCGGGCGCAAATCCTGCACCATGCGCCAGGTCGTTCAGGATTCCGTCGGGCGGATTACCTGCACCATCGACGCAGTCATGGTGGGCATCGACGTGATGACCGGTAAGTCCCGCGAGTGGAGCGAGCAGGACATCGACAACATCAACCAATTCTTGATCCCAGAGGACCACGAGGTAGTCACCGACCGCGCCACCACCGCTGCGCGTTTCTAGGCGGCGCTTGGGGCCTCTCGCGCATTTAGCCCGACGCTGTCCCCGCAGACCTGCAAGCGCCCAGCCTGCGCGAGCTAAAGCCTTGGGGAGGGCTAAGGTGGGGGAACTATGGGCGTCACAATCGATCTACAAGGAATAATTAATTCGCGATCCGCGACCGCGGCCGTGAGTGCCATGCGGCGCGCGGGGGCGGTGATGAAGCGCGCGTTGGTGATGGATCCGGGCGCGCTGGTGCGCCTGAGCGCTGTGGGGGAGCGGTCGACGGATCTTTTCATTTCGACGCCCCTAGGCTGCGTTGCTTCCGTCCGAGTGCCCGGACAGGTGGGCGGCGCCGGCGGAGTGAGCAATGCCGGCACGGTGGCCTACGCCAGCGACGCGCTGGAGGCGATCGTCGCGTTTGAACCCGGCCAGCAGACCCTCGACCTGGGCGCGGACATGGATCTGATGTGGGTCGGCTCGCTACCTCCGCAGCAGGGCTTCGAGCTGATCGACACGGTGCCGGGGGACGTGGTGCGCAGCCTGCACGCGGACATGGCCACAGAGAACGAGGCGAACTCCGGGCCGATGGGTATCGCACGCAGCCTGCTGGAGCAGCAGGTGCTGACGGTGCAGCGTACGGACGGTGCCGCCGAGGGGGCGGAGGGTAATGACGCCACCGCCTCCGTCGCACTGGAGGGGAGAACCATCGCAGCACTCGGCGGCCTGCGGCTGGTTCCAGAGCCGGGGGAGAAGCTGCGGGACTATGACTATGTGCGCGTGAGCGCCAGCGGGTCGTGGATTCGCGTGGATGCACTGGTCGGCAGTGTGTATGCGCCCCGCCCCGGTGGGCTGGCGCGGGTGCCCGGGCCACGCTAGAGCGGCACCTCTACCCGCGCTCGGGGCCTGCTTGAACGCCCCGGCCACAGCTACCAGCTGCGCCCCTGTGGCTCGTCGGGTGTATTCACCAGCATGTGTGCAACTCGCTCCATGTGCTCCCACATGGCCGCGCGGTGCTCGTCGGGGAGCTGTTCCTTATCGATGGTGGCCATGGCGTTGCCCATCAGCTCCAGCCAGCGGTCCCGGGCGGCTGTGTCGATACGGAATTGGGCATGGCGCATCCGCAGGCGTGGGTGGCCGCGCCGGGCGTTGAACTCCGCTGGGCCGCCCCAGTACTGCACCAGGAACCAGCGCAGTCGATCTTCGGCGCCCTCGAAGTCCTGTTCCGGGTACATCGGCCCGAGGATATCGTCGGTGCGGACCTGGCGATAGAACTCGTGCACGATGGCGCGGAAGGTCTCCTCACCAACAGCGTCGTAGAAGCTAGAAGTCATGCCTCCAACCATATCTGCTCTGCGATAGCGGGCGGGGCAGGTTGAGTACAGCCACGCCTGCCGCAGAGGCGCAGCCGGGCGGTTACTCTCCCGCAGCGTCGAATGCGCGGGCAGCCTTGGCACGCGCCACTCGGTCGCGGCCTTCGGAGAGTACGCGGCGCAGGCCACTCGGGGTGTCCTCCGCCTTCACCAGTTCGGCGATGGCGGAATCCGTGGCGTCGCTGTGATCCCAAGACGGGTAGATGCCCTCCAGTGTGCGTAGAGCCATCTCCGAGTTCAGGGACTTCCACCACTCCACGGCGTGGGCAACGTAATCCTCGCTAAACCGCTGCAACAGGTCGGCGTGGCCGACGTGCACCAGGCCCGCGTTGCGGTGGCGCAGGCTCAGGTTGCTCTGCTGCGGAGCCTCCACGGTCAGCGCACGCCAAACTTGCTGCTTGGTCTTCTCATCCGGCACGGAGGAGCGCGCCTGCAGCGCCAGTGCCGCACCGCTGGAGGACTTGTCCTGGGCCTCCTCGGCGGCAATGCGCGCCTCCACCTGCTCGGGGGTTTCACCGGTTGCACGGGCCGCGGCGGTCAGCGCAATGATGATCGCCCAGCGCAGGTCCTGGTCCACGTTCAGGCCAGGAATCACCTCGGCGGCATCAGCCTCGCTCAGCAGCGCGCGCAGCACGTCCGCCGACTCCGCTGTGTGCACGCAGCCCACGTAGGCGCGGGCAAACGCCAGCTGAGCCGGGCCTTCGGTCTCGCGCGCTGCAGCCAGGAAGGCCTCGCGCAGCTGCGCCCAGCCCTCGTCCGCCCAGTCCGGGTCGGCGTAGTTCGTAGCCGCCGCGCGGGCCTGGGCCAAGATCTGCTCCAGCACTGCCAGCTCGGTCTCCTCGGCCGCGCCGCTGGCCACCAGGCCGATAAAGTCTCGCGCCCGCATCTGCGCGTTGCGCGTCATCTGCCAGGCCGCGGACCACACCAGGGCACGCGCCATCGGATCTGTGATGCGCACAATGTTCGGCTTGCCGGCTTCGGCTCCGACACCGGCCCCGCCGCTATCACCGCCGCCGATCGCCGTCGCCAGGGATCCCTCGTCCAGCGCCATGTTGCCGTAGGCCAGGTCATCGTCGTTGACCAGCACCAGGTCGCCGGCGGGCACGCCCACCAGCTCTGGAACTTCGGTGCGCTCGCCGGAAATATCCAATTCCACGCGCTTGGTGCGCTTCAGCGCTCCGCCCTTGCTGCCCGTGCCGTCGTCCTCAAAGCTATACACGCCCACGGCAATGCGGTGGGTGCGGGTCTCGCCCGCGCCGGGCTGTGCGCCGGACTGCTCCACGGCAAAGGAAGTGTAAGCCCCGTCGTTTACCTCAAAGACCGGCGCCAAGGTGTTGATGCCCGTCGTGCGCAGCCACTGGTCCGACCAGTCGGAAAGGTCGCGCCCCGAAGCCTTCTCCAGCGCCCCCAGCAGGTCCGCGAACGTTGCGTTATCCCAGGCGTGCGCCGCAAAGTGCGCGCGGATGCCTGCGAAGAACTCCTCCAGCCCCACGTAGGCCGCCAGCTGCTTCAACACGCTGGCGCCCTTGGCGTAGGTGATGCCGTCGAAGTTGGCCTCCACCGTCTCGATGTCGCCCGCGTCGGAAAACACCGGGTGGGTGGAGGACAGCTGATCCTGCGCATATGCCCACGCCTTCTCCTTGCTGTTGAAGGTCACCCATGCCGTGTCGTACTTCGTCGCCCCTGCCTGGCTCATGGCCGCCGACCAGGTGGCGAAGGATTCGTTAAGCCACAGGTCATCCCACCACTTCATGGTCACCAGGTCGCCGAACCACATGTGCGCCAGTTCGTGCAGGATCGTGTCCGCACGGCGTTCGTACTGGTAGTGGCTGGCTGCGGAGCGGAAGATGTACTCGTCGCGGATCGTCACTGCACCCGCGTTCTCCATGGCACCCATGTTGTATTCGGGGCAGAAGATCTGGTCGTACTTGTAGAACGGGTAGCCGATGCCGAACTTATCCGCGTAGTAGTCGAAGCCCTGCTTGGTCACCTCGAACAGCTCGTCGGCATCCAGGTACTCCGCCAGCGACTGGCGGCAGTACAGCGCCAGCGGCACACGCATTTCCCCGCTGGTCTGCAGGTTCTTATCCTTCGCCGCCGCGGACTCGGGGTGCTCGGTGATCGTGCCGCGCCACTCGTCGCGCACCACGTGCCACGGGCCAACGCAAAACGCAATGAGGTAGGTCGACAGCAGGTAATCCACGGTCGCACTGTGCTTCTTCTTATTGACGCCCTCAGCCTCCGCCACGGAAACCTCATTGTTCGTCACCACAGTCCACTCGGCTGGCGTGGTGAGCTCAACGTCATAGGTCGCCTTGATGTCCGGCTGGTCGAAGCAGGCGAAGACCCGCTTGGCGTCCGCAGTCTCGAACTGGGTGTACATGTAGGCCTGGTCATCGCTGGGGTCGAAGAAGCGGTGCAGACCCTGGCCCGTGGTGGAATACGGAATCTCGGCCTCCACCAGCAGCTCGTGCTGGCCACTAGACAGGCCTTCGAGCGGAATGCCCGTAGTGGCGTCATAAGTAAAATCCCCGAGCGCCGCGCCATCGAGCTCCACCCGCGACAGCGAGTCCGCACGCAGGTCCAGGAAGGTGGACCCGTCGCCGGAGGTGAAGGTGATGCGGGTCAGCGAGCGGAAGTGCTTGTTCTCGGGCTTCTCGCCGCCGGAAAGATCCAGCTGGATGGTGTAGTGAACATCGCTGATGAGGCTGGCGCGATGCTCGGCTTCGATACGGGTTAGGTTGATGGAAGTCATGCAGACCACCCTAGTAGCCGCGCCGGACAGGGTTCCCGCGCCATGGCTAGAGTGGGGGACATGACTGCTACCCAGAACAATAACCAGAACCAGACCGTAACCATGTTCTTCGACGCCATCTGCCCCTTCGCCTGGGTTACCAGCCGCTGGCTGATGGAGGTCCAGGAGGTTCGCGACGTGGAGGTGAAGTTCCAGCCGATGAGCCTTTCCGTGCTGAATGAAGGGCGCGACCTGGACCCCGCCTACCGCGAGAAGATGGATGCCGCGTGGGCGCCGGCGCGCGTGGCCACCGCGATTTGGCAGCAGCACCCGGAGAAGCTCTCCGCCTGGTACACCGCCCTGGGTACCAAGATCCACAACGAGGAGCGCGCGGATGCAACCGACCCACAGGGCTACGACGAGTTGATCGCCGAGGCTCTGGAAGAGGCCGAGTTACCCGCCGAACTGGCAAAGGTCGGCCACCTGGCTGCCGACGACGAAGGCTCCGTCGACGCGTCGTTGCGCGAATCCCAGGACAAGGCGATCGAACTGGTGGGCGATGAGGTAGGCACCCCAGTGGTGCAGCTGGGCGACGTGGCCTTCTTCGGGCCGGTTATCACCCGCATCCCGCGTGGGGAAGAGGCAGGCAAGCTGTTCGATGCCTCCGTGACCTTGGCGGCGAACCCGCACTTCTTTGAGCTGAAACGCTCCCGCACCGAAGCGCCGGTCGCTGAGTAAGACATCCGCGGTAGAACACTTGCGGAAGTAGCGCCCGCGAGCAACCGGCAACCGGCTAGACTGGCAGCATGCGTATTTACCTAGGTGCAGATCATGCCGGTTTCGAGATGAAGAACGTGATCAAGGATCACTTGACCTCCAAGGGCTTCGAGGTTGTGGACTGTGGCGCCCACACTTACGACGCGAACGACGACTACCCGGCCTTCTGCATCGCAGCGGCCAAGTCCGTGGTGGAGGACGAGGGCTCGCTGGGCATCGTGCTTGGCGGTTCCGGCAACGGCGAGCAGATCGCCGCCAACAAGGTTCCGGGCGCCCGCTGTGCGCTGGCGTGGTCCGTGGAGACCGCGAAGCTGGCCCGTGAACACAACAACGCCCAGCTGATCGGGCTGGGCGGTCGTATGCACTCCGAGGAGGAGGCGCTGGCGATTGTCGACGCTTTTGTCACCCAGCCGTGGTCCGAGGCGGAGCGCCACCAGCGCCGCATCGACATCCTGGCTGAGTACGAGCGCACGGGGGAGGCCCCCGCGCTGCCGGAGAACTAAAGATCCACGTTTGCGTGAGATCTACTCGCGAGATCTACTTTTGCGCGGTGGTGCCCGAGGTCGGGGCGCCATCGCGTTTTTGCTGCCATTCCTTCACCACGTTGGAATCCCACAGCGTCAGCCCGTTGTACTTGGCTACTGGCCGGGGTGCGCGACCGCGGCCTGCATAGCTGGTGAAGGTGCCACGAGCTGTGCCGGAGTACTCAGCGCACTGTGATGCGGTCCAGAGCTCCGTGCCGGTGTTTTTGTCGACGATAATTGGTTCCATAAAACTAGAATGTACAGCCCATAGGTAACTCATACAATTAGAGTGGCGCATTTGCTACACCTGCATACCCCCGCAACTATGCAGGTTGTAAGGCTTTTTAGCTAGTTGTGCTGGGGTGATTTTGCTGGATAGCGGGGTGTATGGTGTATCATCGCACAACGTAACGGAAGCTAGCTTCCAATGGGAATGTCGTATAGTGGCTAATACCTCAGCCTTCCAAGCTGAAGACGCGGGTTCGATT
>NZ_CALLDG010000156.1 GCF_937999985.1 uncultured Corynebacterium sp. | reverse complement strand
GCACACCCTAACCACCCAAGCTGACTCCACTCTGCACCGTCGAGCGCACCCATCAAACCCGACACTGGAGTTAACCGAGGGAGGAAGTGACGGCGCGGCGCGCGGAAACGGCGCTGAGACGATTTAACCATCACAGGCTCCAGAGGCGTGGGCACAAAGAAAGCGCCGGGAGGAAAACCTCCCGGCGCTTTGCCTCGTTCAGCGCCTAACGCTAGCGCACTCGTGGGCGTGAGCTATCAGCGCTACACGCGAGCTATCAGCGCTACACGCGAGCTGCCAGCGCTACGCAGCGCAGCGCCTAGCGCAGCGCCATCAGGCGCAGCAAGCCGCTACTTCGCAGCCTCCACGCGGTCCTTCAGGCCCTTGAACTCGTCCCAAACTTCGGACGGAACCTTCGGGCCCAGGAACTTCAGCCATTCCTCATTGTCGGCCAGGTCGCGCTCCCAGTCAGCCGGGTTCACGGCCAGCGCCTCGCGGATGTCCTCCTCGGTCTCCTTCAGGCCCTCGGTGTCGATGTCCTCGTAGCGGGCGGTGTAGCCAACGACGGTCTCGTCGGCCTCCACGCGGCCCTCGATGCGGTCAACGATCCACTTCAGCACGCGGGAGTTCTCGCCGAAGCCCGGCCACAGGAAGCGGCCGTCCTCGCCACGGCGGAACCAGTTCACCAGGAAGACCTCTGGCATCTTGTCGCCGCCCTTGTTGCCCATGTCAATCCAGTGCTGCAGGTAGTCACCGGCGTTGTAGCCGATGAACGGCAGCATAGCCATCGGGTCGTGGCGCAGGGAGCCAACGGCAGCCTCGGCTGCAGCGGCGGTCTGGCCGGAAGCCAGGGTGGCACCGATGAAGGTGGCGTGGTTCCAGTCGCGAGCCTGAGTAATCAAAGGCACGGTGTCTGCACGGCGACCGCCGAACAGGATGGCGGAAACCGGCACGCCCTTCGGGTCATTGAACTCCGGTGCGGCAGCCGGGCACTGCTCGATCGGCACGCAGTAGCGGGAGTTCGGGTGTGCGGCCTTGTTGCCGGAATCCGGGGTCCACTCGTTGCCCAGCCAGTCGATGAGGTGCTGCGGCTCGCCTTCCTTGGACTCCCACCAGACGTTGTTGTCATCGGTCAGAGCCACGTTGGTGTACAGGGTGTTGCCCGGCTCCATGGACTTCATGGCCATCGGGTTGGAGGCGTAGTTGGTGCCCGGCGCCACGCCGAAGAAGCCGTTCTCCGGGTTCACGGCGTACAGGCGGCCGTCCTCGCCGAAGTGCAACCATGCGATGTCGTCGCCGACGACCTCTGCGCGCCAGCCCGGGATGGTCGGCTGGATCATGGCCAGGTTGGTCTTGCCACATGCGGACGGGAAGGCAGCACAAATGTAGTAGGCCTTGTCCTCCGGGCTGATCAGCTTCAGGATCAGCATGTGCTCTGCCATCCAGCCTTCGTCCCGCGCCATGGCGGAGGCGATGCGCAGTGCGTAGCACTTCTTAGCCAGGATGGCGTTGCCGCCGTAGCCGGAGCCGTAGGACCAGATCTCGCGGTCCTCCGGGAATTGGGTGATGTACTTCGTGTCGTTGCACGGCCAGGTGGAATCTTCCTGGCCCGGCTCCAGCGGAGCGCCCACGGAGTGCAGCCCCTTCACGAACTCGCCGTTCTCGCCGATCTTGTCCAGGGCTTCCTTACCCATGCGGGTCATGATGCGCATGGACATAACCACGTACGGGGAGTCGGTGATCTCAATGCCCAGCTTCGGGGACGGGTCGGTAATCGGGCCCATGCAGAAGGGCACGATGTACATGCGGCGGCCCTTCATGGAGCCAGAGAAGTGCTCGCGCATCTCAGCGCGCATCTGCTCCGGGTCCATCCAGTTGTTAGTGGGGCCGGCGTCTTCCTCAGTCTTGGAGCAGATGAAGGTGCGGGATTCCACGCGCGCAACGTCAGACGGGTTGGAGCGCGCCAGGAAGGAGTTCGGCTGTGCCTCTTCGTCCAGCTTGATCAGGGTGCCGTGCTCGACCAGCTGCTCTGCCAGCTGGTTCCACTCCTCCTCAGAGCCGTCACAGAACACGACTGATTCTGGCTGGAAGAGCTCCACGGCCTCCTCGATCCAGTTCAACATTTCCTGGTTCTTGGTGGGCGCCTCGCCGACAAGCCCTCGAATGGTCATCGATTTTCTCCCTACGTGTTTGTGTCCCACAACCCAGCTCGACCAAAAATGCACATTTATGCACTAGCCAGCCGTTCGTTTAAACATCCAGTTCAAACCTGGTTGTATTCACCAATAACTTTACTAAATCCTGCGGTTTTGGGCGTTCGATATAGCTGTGATCTGTAATTATCCGGGCCTGCGCAAAGACACAGGTATCCCTTCCGCCCCCAGACTATCGCGAAGCGCCGGGGCCGTGTTTTGCTTCCGTGGCCAGTGGTTGTACATCACACCCCTGCTAGCCCCATTCCCCCCGATCAACGCATTTCCAGGCGTCGGTTTGCCATCGTCCCTTCCCCGGATCGGGGGTATTGTTGTTCTTTCTTTGTGACGCCCCTTCGGCCTCCCCGGTCTCCATCCACCGCCAGGCTGACCATTGTCCGTCGTAGGAAACTGAGGAGACGTAGTCCACTTTGCCGTCGCCATCCGTATCGCTGAGGATGCTCATCCCCTGGTCGTCGGCGATGGTGACGGACTCTTCCACGCCTCCGCTGCCGTGCCACGAGTTGGCTCGTGAATTGGTCGAATTGGTAGCGTCTGCGCCGGCAGCATTGTTCTGACCGGCGTGTTGGCCGGGTGCCCGGTTGGGGTCGTGGGCGTTGGGATCATGAGAGTTGAGTTCGTCCACGTAGTATTCGCGTCCGCCGTACTCGACGGTCAGGCCGCTGCCGAGCCCGCCGCCCAGGCCTCCCAGGCTGCCCGGGTTGCCCGGCGCGCCGCCGTGCAGCTCGTGCAACTCGTGGCTGCCGATCAGATCTGCCAGAGGGTTCTGCGGCACAGCGCCCCCGACACCGCCTACCCCGTTGAACCCGTCGTCCGGGAAGTCAAACATGCCCATATCCATTAGTTCACCCATCAGTTCGCCTCCATCGCCAGGCTGCGGATGCGGGGCGCCACCGGCGGGATCTCCAACCGGGCAACCACCTCCGTCACCACTGCCGACCAATGCTGTTTAAGTACTGCGTCTTCCTTTGCAGCGCGGGCTTTCAGCGCCTCGGAACGCAGCATGACCAGCCGCGCCCCCACCACCGCCAAGGCCACTAGCACGCCAACAATCACGCCAACCACCGGCCCGGAAAGCCTACCGACCATCGTTCCCAGCCCCAGCCCTGCTGCCAGACCAGCCGCAGCGGCCAGCACCACACTCGCCCGCGAGCCCACCGCCGCGGCGGGCCGGGCCGGGGCCTCCTCCTGCACCTCTGGGAGTGCGGGGAAGACCACGCCCTGCTCCAGTACCGCCAATCGCAGCCGCGCCATGAATACAGCATGCAGGTACTCGAATCTGTCAGCGTCGGTATCCTCCAGCACCTCCTGGGCGATCCGCGTCGCGCTCAGCCGCGTGGCGATACGCACCCGGTCCAGCCGCTCGGCATCCGCCCGGCGCGCCTGCACCTCCCACTCGTTTACATCCACGCCCAGCGCCCGGATCCACCCGCACACCTCGTCCACGTCCTCGCACCAGACCCAGCCTGGGGTGTGGGCCCATTCAGACGAGGGGGCGTCACTACCAAAGGGCCAGAGCAACACCACACCCATAGCCTGCGCGACAGCCCGGGCGACCTCGCGATCCTCCGCGGTGGCGTGCCCCACTGCCGCAACGACAATGTCGGGGCGCTGCTCCGGGCCTGCCCCCTCCACAACCTCGAAGCGCTCCCCCGCCGTGCTGGCGCTTGCCTTAGCTTCCACCCGCGTGCGCAACTGCGCGGCGCACTCGGCGACCGCGCGCGCATCCGGGCCAATGACCGAAATGGTCTTCAACATCTTTGTTAGCTCCCCCACTTGGCTTAAGACATTCCACAGGCCATCTGCAAGAATGGTCTGGATGAATAATTCCGATAACACGCCAGGCAGCCTTCCCCCAGGCCGCCCACTACAGACAGAGTTTAACGACGGTCGCGACTATCCGCGACTGGGAAACTTTAGCTTCCGGCGCGGCACCCTGACCGACAACCAGGAGGCCCTGTGGAACGAACACTGGCCTAAGCTGGGCAAAGTCCTCGCCGACGAGGTCATTGACCTGCCCGAATGGTTCGGCCGCGATGCCGAAACAATTGTGGAAATTGGCTCCGGGACGGGCACCTCGACCGCCGCGATGGCGCCGCTGGAGGCGGAAAAGAACATCATCGCCGTCGAGCTCTACCGCCCCGGTCTGGCCAAGCTTCTGGGCTCCGTGGTGCGCGGCGACATTCACAACGTGCGCATGATCCGCGGCGACGGCGTAGAAGTCCTGCAGCGCATGTTCGCGCCAGAGTCGCTATCCGGCGTGCGCATCTACTTCCCGGACCCGTGGCCCAAGGCCCGCCACCACAAGCGGCGCATCGTACAATCCGGCACGCTGCACCTGATCGCCTCCCGCCTCAAGCCGGGCGGCATCCTGCACATCGCCACCGACCACGCGGACTACGCAGAGTGGATCGACGAACTGGTAGAGGTCGAGGAGCAACTGGAATACCTGGGCTGGCCCGAGGACCAGTCGGACATTCCACAGCTGACGGACCGCCAGGTAATCACCAAGTTCGAGGGCAAGGGCCTGGACAAGGAACACATCATCCGCGAGTACCTGTGGCGGAAGAAATAGGGAACACACCCCGAAAAATTTGCTGTTCGCCCTGGTCGGCTTCGTAGACTAGAGAGAATTCTGGCGTTATAGAAAGGACCACTCACGTTGTTTAGCTCTTGGGGCGATGTCGCCTACCGGTTCCGCCGGCTGATCCCTTTGGTGATCATCGCGGCGATCCTGGTGCTGTATGTCGTCGCCGGGCTGAAACTGGCCGACCGGATGAGCCAGGAGGGGTGGGACGACCCGAACTCGCAGTCCACGAAGGCTGCGCAGATCGAGCAAGAGGTTTTTGGTCGTGACGCCAACGGGGATGTCATCCTGATGGTCACCGGCGATAAGCCGGGGTCTGCAACCTCGGACGAGGTCAAACAGTCCATAACCCAGCAGATCGAGCAGCTGCGCAAGGATCACCCCGACGAGATCGGGGGCGTGACCAGCTACTTCAACCGCGGCCCGGCGGCCATGGCCAACCCGGACGGCACCGCGGCCTTCGCCTCCATCGGGCTGCAGGGCATCGAAGACGATGTGCTGATTAACTTCCGCAAGATCGAAGACGACCTGCGAGCCATCAGCGCCCCGGGCGTGGATGTGAAGATCGCCGGCGCCACGGCGGTTTCGGACTCCCTGGACGAGGGCATGGCCGGCGATATTCACCGTGCCGAGATCTACGCGCTGCCCGCCGTGGGCTTGCTGCTGCTGATCGTTTTCGGCGGTCTGATCGCTGCGTTTATGCCGCTGCTGGTGGGCGGCCTGTCGATCCTGGGCTCCATGGGTGTGCTGGCGATCCTGGCTAGCTTCACGCAGATCAACGTGTTCGCGCAGTCCGTGGTCACGCTGCTGGGTCTGGGCCTAGCCATCGACTACGGCCTGTTCATGGTCTCCCGCTTCCGCGAGGAGATGGCGGAGGGGCACGACACCCGCACCGCCGTGCGCAACACCACCGCCACCGCGGGCAAGACCGTGGTCTTCTCCGCGGCGATGGTGGCCGTGGCGCTGTCCGGGTTGTTCATCTTCCCGCAGGCCTTCCTGAAGTCCGTGGCCTTCGGCGCGATCTCCGCGGTGGGTCTGGCCGCGCTGCTGTCCGTGGCTGTGCTGCCGAGTGTCTTCGCAATGCTCGGGCCGAACATCGACAAGTTGTCGTTTAAGAAGAAGCGAACCCGCCGCCGCTCCGAGCAGGTTGCAGGCATTTGGGGCCGCATCCCTGCCTTCGCCATGCGCCACTCGAAGCTATTTACGGTCGTGATCGTCGGCGGCATGCTGCTGATGGCGGTGCCGATTGCGGGTATCAAGCTGGGTGGCATGAACGAGACCTACCTGCCGCCGTCGAACCAGACGCGCGTGAACCAGGAGGAGTTCACCGAGAAGTTCCCGCAGTTCCGCACCGACCCGATCAAGCTGGTCATCGAGGGCGATTCCAAGACCGTGGCTGCGGTCTACAAGGAGGCCAATGCGGTTCCGGGGCTGACGGCCCCGTTCCAGGTCTCCCGTACCACGAAGGACAACGTGACGGTGCTGTCCACCGGCATTGCCGACCGCGATGACAACGACCGCATCGTCAATGCTCTGGAAGACATCAACGTCGACGGCGCCAACGTGTACGTCGCTGGCACCCCGGCTCTGGAGGTCGAGTCTATCGACGCACTGTTCGAGAAACTGCCGTGGATGTTGCTGTATATCGTGCTCGTCAGCTTCGTGCTGATGGCCATGATCTTCGGCTCGCTGATCATTCCTGCCAAGGCCGTGATCATGAACATCCTGGGCACCGGCGCAACCCTCGGCCTGCTGACGCTTATCTTCGTCGACGGCCACGGCGCGGACATGTTTAACTTCACCGCCGGGCCGCTGACCTCCCCGGTACTGGTGCTGATCATCGCCATCGTCTTCGGCCTCTCGACCGACTATGAGGTATTCTTGGTCTCCCGCATGGTGGAGGCCCGCGCCCGGGGTGCGTCGACGGATCAGGCGATCCGCTTCGGCACGGCCACCACCGGCAGCATCATCACCGCCGCCGCGCTGATCATGATCGTGGTCTGCGGTGCCTTCGGGTTCTCCTCGATCGTGATGATGAAGTACATCGCCTTCGGCATGGTCATCGCGCTACTACTCGACGCCACAATCATCCGCATGCTCCTCGTCCCGTCCGTCATGCACCTGCTGGGCACCGACAACTGGTGGGCGCCAAAGTGGGTCAAGCGCCTATCGGAGAAGGTTGGGCACAACGAGCAGCTGGAATCCTCGCCGCACGAAGCAGCGCCTGCTGCCCGTTCGTCGCGGGTGACGGTTGCGGAACTTTCTGGTGTGGACGCCATCGCCCCCGTGCCCACCCAGCGCCCCGGTGAGGCTCCCGCACGTCAGCGGAACCTGCCTTTCGCGGAGCTGATGCGACGTGTCGAAGAAAGCCGCGAGAATGCCGACGGCCGAGCCAACAGCGAGGCCGATACCCAGGCCGACGGCGGGGGCGAGCGCTAATGCGTGAATTGTGGCGGCGCACAGAAGTCAGGACTCTGCTCAGCCTGGCGCTGATTGGCATTATCGCCTTCCTCGCCCGGGAGCACCTGCACTTCATTGGCGATGGCTGGCGCGAGCTGGCCCACGCCGACAAGCGCTGGATCGGCCTGGCCGTCCTGGCGCTCGCCGCCTCCATGGTCGCGCAGGCCGAGGTGATGGTCGTACTGCTGCGCAGCGCCGGGGTAAAGGTGAAGCGCATCAGCGCCAACTCGCTGGGTCTGGCAGCTAACGCCTGGTCCTCGACTTTCCCCGGCGGGCCCGCACTGTCGGCGGCCATGATCTTCCGCGAGCAGCTCAAGTGGGGAGCCACTCCCGTAATTGCTAGCTGGTACATGCTGCTCTCCGGCGCGCTGGCTGGCGGCGGCATGGCGATTCTGGCCATCGGCGCCGTGTTCTTCCTCGGGCTGACAGTAAAGCCGTTGACGTTGGCCATGTCCCTGATCGCCCTTGTCGCGCTGGCGATCCTCACCAACTGGGTGGCAAAGAACCGGGACAAGGTGGAGCGCTGGCTAGTCAACCGACTGCGGACTTTCAACGCCCGCCGAGGAAAGCCCGTCGACCGCTTCACCGACAGCATCCGCGGGTTCTCCCGCCAGCTGTCGGCCGTGGAACTGCCACTGACCAAACTGGCCGCAGCGATCGCCGCCAGCCTGGGCAACTGGATTTTCGAGATCCTCTGCCTGCTGGCCTGCATCTACGCCATCGGCGCCACCCCGCCCATCGCGGGCGTGGTGCTGGCCTTCCTCACCGCCAAGCTGGTGGGGCAAGCGCAGGTCACCCCCGGCGGACTGGGGCCGGTGGATGTTGCACTGACCAGTGCCCTGGTCGGGTTCGGCACCCTGACCTCTGTCCAGGCATTCGGAGCCGTCATCGTCTTCCGCATGCTCAGCTTCGTGGGGCTGACGTTGGTGGGATGGATCGTCTTCTTCGCCACCAAGATGGTCAACCCCAAAGGCAGTGCTGACGATGTGGCGGCGGAGACGGGGCGTCATGAAGAAAAGCAGGAAGAACCCGTCGGCAAGGCACGCTAAGGCTCAACTAGGCACAGTAAGATGAGGGGCATGAGCAACCTCGATAGCACCTCCACTGGAGACACCCCCGGCACCACCCAGCGATCGCCGGGGGTCGCGCTGTTTCTCGACGTCATCGCCGTCCTGCTGTTTGCGCTGCTGGCACGCATTGCGCACAACACTCCGGAGATGCCGCTGAGCTTCGGCGGCTGGCTGGATACCTCCTGGCCTTTCCTCATCGGTGTGGCAATTGCCTGGGCTCTGCTGTGGATCGGTGTGGTTCGACCGGGTGGCACCAAGGGGACGGGCTTCAGCGGTTTCGAGTTCTCCACCGGTGCTCTGGTGTGGGTTGTCAACGTGATCGCCGGTCTGGGGATCTGGGGCGTGCGCCACGGAGAGGTTCCGCACTGGTCTTTCATGATCGTGGCCACCGTGATGAGCGGACTGTTGCTGTTCGGTTGGCGCGGTGTTTTCCGCCTGGGACGGCTGCGCAGACTATCGCGCATGAAGCGCATGGGCCGAATGTTCGGCAAGTGAAACACATTTCAGCTTAATTAACCTGACGTACATCTTCGCGCTACGTCAGGTTCTTTCGCGTTGCTTAAGGTCTTGTGAGAAATCTGCACACTGCTGCCGACGAACTCTGACATAGACTGACGAACACTGAGGAGAGATCCCCCATGGGCCTTAAGGGTCGCAACCTGCTGAAGAAAATGGACTTCACGTCCAGCCGTTCCCACCGCACCTGCGTTTACAAGTGCGGCGACGCTTGCTCCAAGCCGGTGAACAACAAGTCCGACAACAACTACTTCATGGACCTGATCCAGGGCACCTTCTCGCGCCGCACCGCACTGCGCGCCGGTGGTGCCGCGGTGGTCACCGTTGGCGGCGCTTCCTTCCTGGCAGCTTGCAGCGACGACAACGGTGAGGGCAACAACGCCAAGGGCGGCAACGGCGAGAACAATGGCGGCTCCGGCAACAGCGCAGACGCTCCGGACGGCCTGAAGTTCGAAATGGTCGAGCCGAACACCAAGGACGAGGTCGTTGTACCAGCGGGTTACAAGTCCGACGTCGTTATCCGTTGGGGCGACCCGGTAGAGGAGGGTGCCGAGGAGTTCGACGTAGACAACCAGACCGCCGAGCAGGCCGCCAAGCAGTACGGCTTCAACTGCGACTTCGCCGCTCTGCTGCCGATCGAGGGCCAGAACAACCGCTTCCTGCTGGTGTCCAACCACGAGTACACCACCCCGCAGCAGATGATCCCGGACTACGACCTGGAGAACCCCTCCAAGGAGCACGTGGACATCGAGCTGGCCAACCACGGCATGTCTATCGTCGAGGTTGAGGGCAACGATAAGGACGGCAAGCTGAAGCCCGTCATGGGCAAGTACAACCGTCGCCTGACCGGCACCACCGAGTTCGAGCTGCGTGGCCCGATCGTTGGCCACAAGCTGGTGAAGACCTCTGACGACAAGGAAGGCAAGATCGTCAAGGGCACCTTCAACAACTGCTCCGGTGGCGTGACCCCGTGGGGCACCATCCTCTCCGGTGAGGAGAACGTTGACCAGTACTTCGCTGGTGGCGAGAACGTTAAGGACGAGAAGGTCCGCGAGCGCCTGAGCCGCTACGGCATCGAGGACGCCAAGACCGCTCGTCAGTGGGAGAAGCACTACGATCGCTTCGACGTGACCAAGGAGCCGAACGAGCCGAACCGCTTCAACTACGTGGTTGAGGTAAACCCGTGGGATCCGAAGTCCACCCCGGTGAAGCACACCGCTTTGGGCCGCTTCAAGCACGAGGGCTCCAACATCCACGTCACCAACGACGGCACCGTGGTTGCGTACTCCGGCGACGACTCCCGCTTCGAGTACATCTACAAGTTCGTCTCCTCCCGCAAGATCCGCAGCGGCAACACCGACAAGGATCGCGAAGAGAACATGAAGATCCTGGACGAGGGCACCCTGTACGTTGCCACCTTCGAGGGCAACAACAAGGACTTCGACCCGGAGAACCCGCCGAAGGGCGAGGAGTGCGACGGCACCGGCAAGTGGATCAAGCTGGTCACCGTCAAGGAGGACGGCTCCGCAGAGTCCCACGTCGACGGCATGTCCGCCGAGGAGGTCATCATCTTCACCCGTGAGGCTGGCGACAAGGTCGGCGCCACCAAGATGGACCGCCCGGAGGACGTCGAGCCGCACCCGACCACCGGCAAGATCTACGCTGCGATGACCAACAACAAGTACCGCGGCGTGCAGGAAGAGGGCAAGGACTACGAAGAGGTCAAGGAGTACGCCCCGATCAAGGAGAACAAGAACGGCATGGTTCTCGAGATCGAGGACGACTTCACCGGCGAGGAACTCAAGTGGAACCTGCTGCTGGTTTGTGGTGACCCGGACGAGGCCGAGACCTACTTCGGTGGCTTCGACAAGTCCAAGGTCTCCCCGATCTCCTGCCCGGACAACGTCACCTTCGACTCCTTCGGCAACCTGTGGGTCTCCACCGACGGCAACGCCCTGGAGTCCAACGACGGCCTGTTCGCCGTCGCCCTGGAGGGCGAGACCCGCGGCCTGACCAAGCAGTTCCTGACTGTCCCGGCTGGCGCCGAGACCTGTGGCCCGCTGGTATTCGACAAGCGCGTGATCGTTAACGTCCAGCACCCGGGTGAGGACGAAGAGGCTACCGTCAAGACCTCCACCTCCCACTGGCCGGATGGCGGCGATTCCATCGCCCGCCCGGCGACCGTGGTTGCCTGGAAGGACGACTTCGGCACCATCGGCGCTTAAGGTTCAGCGCCTAGCCGAAGCGCAGCCTGCCGTCGCGCCGGACCGCCTGGTCCACGACGAACGCGCGGAACGCCTCGGCGGCGGGAGCCGACCGGGCCCGCGCGCTCCAGACCATCCCCAGCTCCCTCTCGCGGTCTTCCTCGAGGGGGAGCATTTCTATGCCTGCCACCACCAGGTTCGGGTCCCCCATCGGCAGCAGGGCCACGCCCAGTCCGGCGCTTACCAGCCCCGCCATCGTGGTCAGCTCCATCGACTCAAACACCAGGCGTGGCCGGAAGCCCGCCGCGGCCGCCAGATCGTCCAACAGCATACGGGTTCCGTACCCCGGCAGCATGGCCACGAAGGGCTCGTCCGCAGCCTCCGCGATGCTGATGCTCGTGCGCCCCGCCCAGCGGTGGTGCGTCGGCACCGCCATCGCCAGCCTCTGGGTCGCCAGCTGCTGCCACCGCACTTCGCCGGCCTCCACCAACACATGCGGCTTCGGCCCCACCATCGCCACGTCGGATTCCCCGGCGATCACGCGATCCGTCAGGGGCCGCGCAGCGCCCTGCACCAGCTCGAACCTCACCTGCGGATGCGCGTTCCTGAACTCTCGCAGCAGCTGCGGAACCATCCACGTTCCCAGCGAGTGCATGAAGTCCACGCGCACGGTACCCCGCTCCGGGTCCATCAGCCGGTGTACCTCGTCGACTCCTCGCTGCCATGCTTCGTCGGCCTCGCGGGCGTGCCTGGCCAGAGCGGCTCCGCATTCGTTCAGGGCAAGGTGCCTGCCGTTGCGGTCGAACAGCTCCGCTCCGAGTTCTTTTTCCAGCGCCGATAGCCGCCGAGAGAGCGCCGACTGGCTGATCCCCAAGCGCAGCGACGTATCCACCATGTTCTGGGTCTCGGCCAGGTCCAGGAACCACGTTAGGTCTTTCACGCTCTGTACCTTCCTTCTTGCCTTTCTTTTTGACGCCCACACTTCAGCATATGCATCTTTCGGGACAGTTAGCGCTGCTTATTGCATTTAGTGAATTGATACTGATTGCGTCACACTAGACACAGCAATCGCCGGACATAGACCGCCGGAGGATCACCCGGATGCGCAGGAAGGAGCTTCATCGGTGACGGACACCCTCACAGACACCGCGAACACCAAGGATATTCGCCCCCTCACCCCGGAAGATAAGGGCTACAAGATGGCCCTCATCGCCTCCTTGTGTTCAGGCCTGGCTTCGTACAACGCTCTGTACGCCACCCAGGCTGTCCTCCCGGCGCTATCGGAGGACTTCGGCATTTCGCCCTCACTGGCCGCACTGACGGTCTCCGCCACCACGGGCGGCCTGGCGTTCATGGTCATTCCACTCAGCGTGGTTTCCGAGCGCTTTGGCCGCCGCCGCGTAATCCAGGCGTCCGTCCTGGTGGCCACCCTCCTTTCCATCGCTCTGGTCGCCCTGCCCTCAATTCAGTCGATCATCGCACTGCGCCTCCTGCAAGGCTTCGCGGTGGCGGGCGTTCCGGCCGTGACCATGGCCTTCCTCTCCGAGGAGATCGACCGCAGCTACCTTCCCCGCATCATGGGGTTCTATATCGCGGGCAATTCGCTCGGCGGCCTGATCGGCAGACTGATCCCGGGAATCGCTCTGGAGTTCACGGACTGGCGCATAGCCACCCTGCTCAGCGCACTCTTCGCGTTTTCGATGGCGCTTGTGACCACCTGGGTGCTGCCACAGCAGCGCTTCTTCACCCCGAAGAAGATCACCCTGTCCCACGAGGTGCATGCTTTCGCCAACCACCTGCGCGACCCGATCCTGCTGAAGCTCTTCCTGTTGCCTTTCCTCCTGATGGGCAGCTTCGTTTCCATGTACAACTACATGACCTTCCGCCTGATCAATACCTTCGGCCTGCCGGAGTCCCTGGCCGCGCTGGTTTTCGTCATCTACCTGTCGGGCACGTGGACCTCCACGCGCACGGGCAAGTTGGTGAACCGCTATGGCCAGGCGAAGGTCGTGGTCGCCTGCATCGCCTTGGCTCTCGCAGGCCTCTTGCTGGCTTTTATCCCGACCGTCGCCACCACGCTGGTGGCGGTGCTCATCTTCACCGCAACCTTCTTCCCTGCCCACTCGATTGCTAGCGCGTGGGTCGGTGAGGTCGCACAGCAGGATCGCGCAGAGGCTTCTAGTTTGTACATCTTGAGCTACTACCTGGGGTCCTCCCTCATCGGCTGGGTCTCCGGTTACTTCTTCGCCCATGGCTGGGTTTTGTTTATCGGATGGTTGATGCTGTTGACCCTCATCGCCCTCGTCACCGCCTTTGCCGCCATGCGGCGCGATAAGACTGTTTCTTAATGACGCCCCTAGCCCCAACCCGCACCCTTTCAGCAGGCTCTTAGCCCTTGCGTAGATAACACTTACGCTCGCGGATTTGCGAGAAAAATTATTAGAACTATCAGATCTTTTTAGATAAAAAACCTCCCACTTACCCAAAAGTGTGTTTAAGATCACCCGCATGGGACATACACGCAAACTACGTTTCGCATCAATCCTCGGCGTGGGATTGCTAGCCACCGCGGGCATGGGCGTCGCCGTTGCACAGGGTGGCGTGTCGGCCCACCTAGCGCTCTCCGGCACGATTTTTAACATGCATGTCGCCGAGCTGGACGGTAAGGGCTTCGACCTCTTCACCGACGTCGACAAAATGCACAATGGCGACCAGGCCATCTCCCGCCTGCGCATCAAGGATGCGAAGGTGACCGACGTCTGTATGACGGCGCCAATCAAGATTCCCGGCATTGGGGATAGGAAATTCCAAATGACCGTTCCCGGCCAGAACTTCTCCGCCGAGAACATGCTGATCGGCGCGCGCAAACTGTCGGGCGATCTGACTCTGACGAATCCGCAGATCGGCATTAACGCGGGCAAGGTCGACAAGGACGCGCCGGATGGCGCTTGGGGCATCGTGGCCGATTCTCTCTCCGCGAAGGGGCAGGGCATCGAGGCGACATCTCTGTCGGCGGACAAGATGACCGCCGGCGGCAGCAAGATCGCGATTGTGGAAAACGACAATGCCGAGTGCTAACCCCGGCACGGATCCCAACACGAACCCAGAGCTCAACCAAACTACCGAGCTAGATCCGAACTACGACCCCGATCTGGATGACGACCTGCAGCCAGACCTGGAAACAGACGCCGATCAAGGCGCCGTATATAACGAGTCCGAGGAACAGGACGTTCCCGCGTTTAAGAACACCCGTGGCTTCGGCAACTGGCGCCGTCGTCGTCCATTTGCGGCCGGCCTATTCATGCTGCTGTCGGGAATCATCATGATCGTCCCGGCATACCTGTCCTTCGAGGTATCGAACATTGTCATCCAGGTGTCCACGATCTCCGGCGTGTCCACGCTGCTGATCGGCGCCTTGTTGATCACCTCGGCACTGATGACGTGGTTCAAGCCAGACACTCGCCTACTCACGGGCGTGGCCTCCCTGATCCTCGGCATCGTGGCCCTGCCTATGTCGAACATCGGTGGCTTCGTTCTGGGCACCCTGTGCGCCGTTATCGGCGGAGCCCTGGCACTGTCGTGGACGGATCAAGAAAGGGCGCCTAAGGGCGTCAAGAAGAAGGGTAAGAACAAGGGCAGGAAAAGGAAGGTAGATGAGCAAGCAGCGTAAACGCGGCAGCATTGCTAAGGCCGTCGTCGCCGCGGCATCAATGTGTGGGCTGGTGGCGGCACTGACGGTCGAGACCACGCCGAGCGCCGAAGCGCAGCTGCAGCTCCCACCCCTGCCGCCGCTGCCTCCGCTTCCGGGGCAGTCTCAGGGCGATGCACCGGCGCCCCCGGCTCTCCCGCCGCTGCCGGATCTGCCACCACCGCCGCCACCGCCCGAGGTGCCGGAAAACCTGCGGATGGACCTCACCCCGCCGGGGCCGATCGAGGGCGAAAAGCCGATCCAGCAGGGCACGTACATCATCAAGGCGGATAACACGCGCCTGCTTGGACACGTGAAAATGTCGCTGATTCAACAGTCCACCCCGCAAGGCCCGAAGCCGGCGCTGCGCATCGACGCCGACAAGGCTGTTCTAACGAACCTGTCCGTGCAGTTCCCCACCGCAGGTGCAGGCCCGGAAGGTGGCATCTGGCAGCGGACCGGACCAGGGCAGACCACCACGCTGACCGGTAACTTCCACATCGTGGTGAGCTCACTGGAGGTCACGCCGCGCGTGGCCGGGCTGCCGCTGATCCCGCTGCCCATCGACGCAAACATGGCGCCGAAGGAGCTGCAGGAAGCCGCCAAGAAGATCGGCCTCGGCACGCCGGACGCGCTCTCCGATCACTTGGAGATGACGAATGGCACGATGCACACCTACTTCGTGAAGGCAGACACGCTGAAGCTGCCCGCAGGAACCAACATCGGCCTGTAGGGCAGCCGGCTACATCGGCATGATGGTGTGCTTCTTCGGAGTATCCACCACCTGCTTGTTGCGCAGCTGGCGCATCGCCTGGCGCAGGCGGATGCGGGTCTGGTCCGGGGTGATGACGGAGTCCACGTAGCCGCGCTCGGCCGCCACATAAGGGCTGGTCATGTTCGCGTTGTAGAAGTCCATGAACATCTTCTTCGCCGCCGGGCGCTGCTCTTCCGGCATGGCGGCCAGGGCCTTGCCCTGCATCATCACCACGGCGGCCTCCGCACCCATCACTGCAATCTGCGCCGTCGGCCACACTAGGTTGATGTCCGCGCCCAGGTTCTTCGAGCCCATTACGGCATAGCCACCGCCAAAGGCCTTGCGCACGACCACGGTCACCTTCGGCACCGTCGCCTCCACAGTGGCGAAGCCCAGCTTCGCTCCGCGGTGGATCAGGCCGGCTTTTTCCTGCTCCACGCCGGGCATGTACCCGGGTGTGTCCACGACCCAGACGAGGGGGACGTTGTAGGCGTCACAAATACGGATAAAGCGTGCGGCCTTATCCGCAGCCTCGGCGTCCAGGCAACCGGCCAGCTCCATCGGCTGGTTGGCCACCACGCCCACCGCATGGCCGTCGATGCGTGCGAAGGCGGTGACGACGTTGGAGCCGTAGTCGCCCTGCACCTCCAGCACGTTGTCGTCGTCGAAGATGCGGGTGAGCACCTCCATGATGTCGTAGCCCGCGTTCGGATCGTCCGGGATGATGTCGTTCAGCTCGAAGTCGCGCTCGGTGAGCTCGTCGTTCGGCGCCCAGAACTCCGGGGTCTCGTCGAAAGAGCTGGATGGTAGGAAGTCCAGCAGGTCCTTGACGTAGTTGAAAGCGTCTTCCTCGCTGGTTGCGACGTAGGAAACGTTGCCGTTGCGGGCTTGTTGGCGCGCCCCGCCGAGCTCTTCCATCGAAATCTTCTCGCCCGTCACCGATTCGATGACCGCCGGGCCCGTCACGAACATCTGCGTGCGGCCTTCGACTGCCACCACAAAATCGGTGGTCACAGGCGCGTACACGGCACCGCCGGCGGACGGGCCGAGCAGGATGGAGATCTGCGGGGACTGGCCGCTCAGCGGCAGCTGACGGCGGGAAATCTCGGAGTACATCGCCAGGGACATCACGGCATCCTGAATACGGGCGCCGCCGGAATCGTTAATGCCGATGACCGGGCAGCCGATGCGGATGGCCATGTCCATGACCTCGCAGACCTTCTTGCCGAAGGTCTCGCCCACCGAGCCGCCGTACACCGTCTTATCGTGGGCGTACACCGCCACGGTGCGGCCGCCGACCCGGCCGTAGCCGGTGACCACGCCGTCGCCGTAGGGGGCATCCTCCTCGCCGGGGGTGCGCCCCAGCGCGCCGATCTCCACGAACGTGCCCTCGTCCAGAAGCGCGTCGATGCGCTGGCGGGGCGTGGTCAGCCCGGCCTCGTCGCGCCTGGCCTTGGCCTTCTCGGAGCCCGGGTCCTGCGCCTGTTCCAACCTCCGGTGCAGCTCCGCCAGCTTCTCGGCGGTAGCGCCGGTGGCTTCAGTGCCGTTGGCGGCGGTTGCTCCCTCATCGGCAGCAGTCACAGTGAAAGTCCCTTCGTTTTCGACAAACCCCTTCTACTAAGGGGCTATCTATTTAGTCGCCGTCCGCGTTTCAGCTAAGCGCCGTCCACAATGTGCTTGGCGATCACACGTCCCACTTTAGAGATCTCTGGCTCGTCCACAATAGCCAGGTGGTCGCCGCGCAGCTGGACGATCTCCAGATCCTCGACGATCTCGCCCCAGCCACCGTCCGGAGCCACCTCGGCGTAGGCAGGTTCCAGCTCGATCGCGCCGTCGTGCATCCGCTCCGCACGGAACAGCGTGACGGGTGCCTTCACCTCCGCCCAAGCTCGGAAGTCCAGGGATTCCAGGATGCGGTTATCCACGAAGCTGGCGCGCTGGTGCTCCAGCACGCCCGCGGGCAGGCCCATTCCCTTGGCCTCCGGGGAGGTAAGGAACTGCTGGAACATCTGCATCATCACGCCCTCGCCCTGCTGGTCCAGCAACTCGTGGGGAACCTCTAGCGGCAGGCCGTAAGTCTTCTGCGCAAACGCCGCGTAACGATCCCAGCGCGCGTGCATCTCTTCCTTCGTATCCGGGGCGGGGTTCTTCGGCTGCACGGTGTCCAGCAGCACGATGCGCTCGACCTCTGCGCTCGGTTCGCCCGCCGCGGCGCGCTTACCCAGCTGGTGGGCAACTTCGTACGCCAGGGCGCCACCGAAGCTCCAGCCTCCCAGCAGAACCGGGCGGCTGTCGGCCAGCTCAACAATCTCATCCAGGTAAGCCGCCGCGCGGTCCGCGAGTTCGCCTTCCAGGCGCTCCACGCCGTAGACCGGCACGTCGTCCGGCAGGCGGCGCATCAGCGGCGCGTACACCACCGAGGACCCGCCGGCCGGGTGGAACAGAAACACCGCAGGCTGGGTGCTGCCTGCAGGGCGCGCCCGCAGCACGCGGATGTTGCCCTCGACTTCGCTTTCGAGGCTGCTGCGCACCTTCTCGCTCAGCGGCTCGAGGGTTTCAGCGGCCAGCACATCGTCGGTGCTAACCTCCGCCCCGGAGCGCTCGGACAGTCGCTCCGCGATGCCTCGCGCCTGTTCCTCGTCGATGCTCGGCAGCTGGCTCGTCACGCCCTGGGCGGCCTTGCCGGTGACCTTTGCCCAGGTGGCGAAGACCAGCCGCTCACTCGCGTCGCGCGGTGCCACGCCGCCGCCGGTCGCGGTGTAGTCAGTCGCTGCGCCGTCTTCTTCACCACTATTTTCTGCGCCTTTGTCTTGTTTAGTGACGCCACCTTCTCCCCCGGCAGCGGCCTCAGCACCGTCGGCAGCATCAGCACCGGCAGCATCGGTGCTGTCAGCGTTTGCGTGACGCTCCGCGATCATCTGCTCCACGAGCGCGATCACGTCGTCCACGGAGCCATCGCGGAGTGCCTGAACCTGCAGCGGTGGCAGGTCGAAGTCGTACTCCACGCGGTTCTTGATGCGCATGCCCATCAGGGAATCCAGACCCAAGTCGATCAGCGGCAACTCGCCCGGCAGATCCTCGATGTCATAACCCATGGATTCGGAGACGATGGCGCGCAGGCGATCCCCGGCGGACTCGCCGGAGTTCGGATCCCAGCGGTCGGCGGACTCGTCAACCTCGGGCAGCGCGTTGCCCGCGCCCCCCTGTGCGGAATTGTCAGCGGAGGAAGCGGTCGGCGCCCCGTTGGCCTTGGCGGTGGCTGGGGCCGAGGCGGCGTCAGCACCCTCAGCACCCTCAGCCCGCTTAGCACCATCAGCGCCCAGAGCCCCAACCGTACCACCGAGAGTAGCGACGAAGGCCTCCGCGACCAGCGGCATTGACTGCGCACCGGGCGCATCAGCGGCGTAGACGGACAGGGACCAGCCGCCGAGCGAACCGGCGGCGATAGTCGTCAGCTGGCCCGCCGTCGGCAGCGGGGAGTGCTCGCGGGTGGCGGCTACGGTAGCCCCATCGGCGAGAACTTCAGCCGCAGCTTCGGCCAGCAGCTCGATGCTCGGCACATCCTCGGCCGGAACGCTGAAGACAACGCGGCCGTCGGGCAGATCCACGCGCGCGCCCGGCAGATCCACGGCAGGGCCGGAAGACGGGCGGGCGCTCGTCCAGTGACGCTGCAGGTTCCACTGCGTGCCCGGCACCTTCGGCAGGCTCACGCGGGAGCCGCCGGCCAGGGCCTTCAGATCCAGGTCCGCGCCCTGCACGTACAGCTCCGCGAGGGCGGACAGCAGGGTCTGGGAAACCGGCTCCTTGCGCTTGAGCAGGAACATCAGCTTGGAATCGCTGGCGTTGTGTGCGAAGGAGTTGTTCATCAGCGGCATCAGAGCCACCGGGTTCGGGGAGAACTCGATGAAGGTGCGGTAGCCATCGTCGAATTGCTTGCCCGTCGCCTCGGAGAACCAGACGGGCTGGCGGGTGCAGCGCAGGAAGTACTCGGCATCGTGGACAACCTCGCCCGGCTGGTACACGCGGTCACGATCCACGGTGGAGTACAGCGGGGTGTGGATCGGCTGCGGATCCAGGTCGCTGATCTCGTAGTGGAGCTCGCCCAGAATCGGATCCAGCATCGAGGTGTGGCCCGCGCCCTTGACCTTCAGCAGGCGGGCGAACTTACCCTCGCCCTCCAGATATTCCACCAGCTTCTGCACTGGCTCGGCGGGGCCGCCGACGGTGGTCATGCCCGGCGCGGCGTACACGGCGGGCTCCACCTTGGCGTACTCGGGGTGCTCAGAGGTGAAGGTAGCTAGCTCCTCCACGCCGAACTCGACCACTGCCATGGCGCCCTGCTTGTCTTCTGGCAGCAAGCGCTCGCCCTCGCCCATCAGGCGGGCGCGATGGCAGGCAATGCGCACGGCCTCCTCGGCGGTGATACCGCCCACGGCGTAGGCCGCCGCGATCTCGCCCATGGACTGGCCGACGACTGCGGCGGGCTTGGCGCCCAGGGCGCGCATGAGGTCGTTCAGTGCAATTTGCACGCAGGTGATGCCCACCTGGGCGCGCTCCGTGTCGTAGTTCTGCGCGTCGTCCAGCACCATCTCGACGAAAGACCAGCCGGATTCCGCCTGCACGACCTGGTCCAGCTCGTCCAGGCGGGCGGCGAAGAACTCGGAGAGCTCGTAGAGGTCCTTGGCCATCTTGCGGTGCTGGGAGCCGAAGCCCGAGAACACCCACACCGGGCCATTAGCGGAGGGCGAGTCGGCGGTCTTCACCGTCGCGCCCTGCTTGCCGGCGGCGATGCGCTGCAACCCGGCGATGGCTTCGTCGAAGGTGGCGGCGGAAACCACGCCGCGGGAACGGCCGTGGTTGTGGCCAGCCAGCGCCAGGGCTACGCCGCGCAGCTGGTCGGCCTCATCGCCTGCCTTGGTGAAGGATTCCTTGTTCTGCTCCAGGTACGCGGCCAGTGCTTCCGCAGCCTGGCGACGACGGGAAGGCAGCAGCCCGCTGACGGGCAGCAGCACGCGCGGGGCCTCGCCCGCGGCGTCCTCGCGATCCAGGCCGATGGGGGCAGCGGAGTTTGCAGCGGTCGCCCCAACGCCCGCCGCGGCCTCTTCTTCCAAATTCGGCGCCGCGATGACCACGTGCGCGTTCGTGCCGCCGAAGCCGAAGCCGGACACACCGGCGATGGCGCGCCCGGAGTACTCCGGCCACTCGCGCGGATCCTCCACGACCTCCAGGTGTTCGCGGTCGAAATCGATGTACGGGTTCGGGCCGCTGTAGTTCAGGCTCGGCGGCAGCACGCCCTCGCGCATTGCCAGCACGACCTTCATCACGCCCGCGACGCCCGCGGCGGCCTCGGTGTGGCCAAAGTTCGTCTTCGCACTACCCAGCAGCAGGGGCTCGGCCACGTCGCGTTGGCGACCCAGGACAGTCCCCAGGGCAGTGGCTTCGATCGGGTCGCCCAGGATGGTGCCGGTGCCGTGCGCCTCCACGTAGTCCACGGCCTGCGGATCGATCCGCGCGTCGGCGTAGGCGCTGCGCAGAACGTCCACCTGCGCATCCGGGTTCGGGGCGGTCAGGCCATTGGAGCGGCCGTCGGAGTTCACCGCCGAACCCTTGATCACGGCCAGCACGTTGTCGCCGTCGCGGCGCGCATCCTCCAGGCGCTTCAACACAACCACGCCCGCGCCGTCGGAACGCACGATGCCGTCGGCATCATCACTGAAGGCACGGATGCCGCCTGTCGGGCTGAGCACGCCGAGCTCGGAAAACGCCACCGTTGCAAAGGGGCTGCATAGGAGGTTGACGCCACCCGCCACAGCGACCTCAGAATCACCATCGCGCAGGGAGCGCACCGCCTGGTGAATTGCCACCAGCGACGAAGAGCAGGCCGTATCCATAGCCACGGACGGGCCGCGGAAGTCGAAGGCATAGGACACGCGGTTGGCGATGATGGAGCTGGAGTTACCAGTCAGTGCATAGGGGTGTGCCTCTGCCGGGTCGGCGGAGATCAACATGCCGTAGTCGTTATTGGTGTTGCCCATGAACACGCCGACGGGCTTGCCGCGCAGTTGATTGGCGGGAATGTGCGCATCCTCCAGTGCCTCCCACGTCAGCTGCAGGATAATGCGCTGCTGCGGGTCCATGTTCGCAGCCTCCAGCGGGGAGAGTCCGAAGAACTCCGCGTCGAAGGAGGCGATGTCCTCGATGTAGCCGCCCGTCAGCTGGGCCTGCTCCATGCGGCGAGTCATCTCCGGGTCGCGGGAGTACTCCGACCAGCGGCCGGCGGGCAGCTCGCCCACGCCGGAGCGGTAGTTGGAGAACAGCTCCCACATCTCATCCGCACTGTCCGCTCCGGGGTAGCGCCCCGCCATGCCAACCACAGCAATGTCGCGCTGGCCCAGTGGAAGCGGGCCACCTGCGCTGGCAGCCGCGCCGGCGGAGGTGGTGGCGTCACTACCAAGAACAACGCCGGAACCACGGCCCTGCATCAGGTGCTCAGCCAGGGCGGCAATGGTGTTGAACTCGTAGGCAATCGTCGCATCGAGGGTGGTGCCCAGCAGGCGCTCCAGGTCGCCGGACAGGACCACGACGTCGCGGGAAGACAGGCCGAAGTCCTGCATCGAGCGTTCGTCGGAGATCTCCGCGGCATCCAAACCGGTGGTGTTCGCCACCCAGGTGCGCAACCACTCCCGCATCTGCTGAATAGTGGCGGGGCGGGATTGCTGGTCAGCCGTGGGGGCGCCCTGCTGGTTGTCTGCCATGGAAGGTCGCGTTTCCTTTCGTACCGGGAGGCCTTATTGAAGGCATGAGTGAGTCACCGTAGCGCTACATTTTAACGCGCCGAGGTCGCTTTATGGATTAAGCGCCCAGCGTGCCCTCCAGATACGCCTTCGCGGCCACGCGGCGGGCGATCTTGTTGGCGGATGAACGCGGCAGAGTGCCCGGCGCGATGATGCGCACGTCAGACGGCTGCACGCCGTGGGTGGCGGTGACGGCCGCGCGCATAGCCTCGATTGCCTCCGCATCCCCGTCCTCGCTGGCGTCCGGATCGCGCTCGGCGACGATGATGAGACCCTCGACGGACTCGCCGTCGGCGGCACCGCTTGCGGAACCACCGGCCTCCACGGCGAAGGCGGCGATGACGGCCGGCGCGGTCTGCTCGGTGGCCTCGTCGGCGGTGGCCTCGATGTCCTGCGGGTAGTGGTTACGGCCAGCGACGATGATGAGGTCCTTCAGGCGTCCGGTGATGAACAGGTGACCATCCACAATGACGGCCAGGTCACCGGTGCGCATCCAGTTGTCCTCCGGAGCGTCGCCCGCACGGCTGTCGGAATCCAGGCGGTTGGCAGCCGGCAGGGAGTTGCGGAACGTCTCCTGGGTTTCGTCCGGACGGTTCAGGTAGCCCGCGGCCATGTTGTCGCCGTGGACCCAGATCTCGCCGACGTTTCCATCCGTCAGCTCCTTGCCGGTCTCCGGATCGACGATCGCAATGGTCTGCGGGGCACACACTTGGCCCAGGGAGACCAGGGAGAGGCTGTCTGCGTCGTCCGTGCTGCCTTCCACGGCGGTGCCGTCGGACAGCTCCTCTCGCTTGAACCACTTCGTCAGGGGACGCTCGTCAGTCTGCGGAGTGGTGACCAGCAGCGTGGCCTCGGCCAAGCCGTAGGACGGACGCATGGCCTCCTTCTTAAAGCCATAGGGGCCGAAGGTATCCAGGAACTTCTGCACGGAGCTGTGGTGGACCGGCTCGGAACCGTTGATGATGCCGTCGATTGCGGACAGATCCACGTCGGCCAGCTCTGCGACCTTTGCCGGGTCGGCGTAGCGCACGGCCAGCTCCAGGGCGAAGTTAGGCACGACAGTGTAGACGTTCTCTTCCTCGCTCTGGCGGTTCAGCTGGCGAACCCAGCGGGTCGGGTCCTGGATGAAATCACGCGGGGACATCAGGTCGAAAGGCAGGCCCAGGATGATCACGAAGGCGGACAGGATCACGCCCATGTCGTGGTGTAGCGGCAGCCAGGTGCTCAGGCGCAGCGGAGTTTGCAGGTTCGCTGCCTTGAAGATCTGCAGCACGTTGGTGACGATCGACTTGTGGGTAAGCACCACGCCCGCCGGGGTGCGCGTGGAGCCGGAGGTGTACTGCAGGAACGCCTCCTCGCTGGACTTCGGCGCCAGCGATGGGTCCGCCATGATGGCGGCCATGGGGTTCTGCCAGTCGTCGGCCAGCGCATCCGGCAGCGCATCCACCGTCAGCACGCGGGGGCGCTCGGTGGTGGGCGTGGAGGCGAAGTGCTTGCGCACGGCCGTGGCGGAGCGCTTATTCGTCAGCACCACCGTCGGCTCGGAGGAACCCAGCACAGCAGTCAGGTGGCCGGTGTGGCCCGGCTCGTTCGGGTCATACAGCGGCACGGGCACCATACGGGCGTACATCGCACCCAGGAAGGCGTACATGTACTCCGGGGAGTTATTGGCCAGGATGGCCACGCGGTCGCCGGGCTTGGCGACCTGCTGAAGACGGACACACACGGCCTTGATGCGGGTGTTCACCTGCGCGCGGGTGATCTCGTGCACCGTGCCCTCGCGGGACTCGCTGAAGTCCCAGTGACGGATCAGCACGTTATCTACCGTGCCCTCCATCTGCGCCATGGTGTAAAGCATCTCGCACATGCCGGAAAGGGTGAGCTGATCGGGGACGTTGATGTCGCCCTGCTCATCGTAAAACTGGCCCATTGCTGCAGTGATGTCCACGCGGGTCTCCTCTACTTATCCACTCGGTTCAAACGGTATCGGGTTAGCTACCTAGCTCCAACGCCATAGCTCTAACACCATAAACATTTAGTTTCACTTGTGAAACACATCGTACCGGGCACCGCTCCTGTTACCCGGCAATTTCGCATTCCCGTGTGCCGTGTGCCCCCACCGCTCGAGCACACGGCCACAATAACCTCAACATGAGCCCGCCGAAGCGGCTGTAGCTACTGCACGCGCTCGTTAATCAGATCCCGCGCCCATCCAACGATGTATTCCGGAACAGTCTGGCCCTCCACGACCTTCCCGTTTGTCGCATACTCCGCATGCACAGCGTTGGCGGCCACCAGGTCCTTGGCTCGCACAAGAGCGTTGCCCAGATCCGCTGGGGCGTCACAAATAAGATCCGCAGGGGCGCAGTAGTTATTCACCCGATCGTTCAGTTCGCCGAACCCATCCGGGCGCGGGCCGCGCATCGTAGCGCCCGGCACGATCGTCTGGATCAGTCCGCTCACCGGGTTCAGCGCAATCTCCGCACCAGTGCCGCGGATGCCCTGCGCGCCAACGAGCTTGCCCTTGTCCAGCTCCTGCCTACCGTCGGCGATCAGCGACACTCCCAGCACCCGGTCGGCGGGCACGGGGCCGCGCCCATTGCCGATTTCTCCTGCCAGGTCACCAGTAATCACCGCTCCCTGGCTAAAGCCGGTCAGGATGAAGGACGTTGCCGGACACTTCTCGTGCATCACCCGCAGCTCCTCCTTCATCCGCTCGAAACCTTGGTTGCGGGAATCGTCGTAACTCATCTCGTGCTGCGCGTTCATGTTGCGGAACTGTGCGGTGTACGGCAGGGTCCACACCTTCACCTTGTCCGGAGAAAACTCGTCGGCCAGCGGGCGGGTGACGTTCAGCATCAGCGAGTGAGGGTTGGCGTGCGGCGCCAGCGGATCGTCGTCGGCCTTGGATTCCCACGTGCCCGGCGCAGCCAGCACCTCTACGTCCACGCACCCGGGCGGGTTCTGCGCCTCCGGGGCGGGCGGAGGGGTGGGCTTGCCCGGCCCCGGACCATCAACATCGTCGCCGGTGAGCAGCCAATTGCCCACGCCCACGACGATGAGCGCAAGCAGGACCAGCACTGCCAGGATGGTCAAAACCTTCTTCATAGCTTCTTTCTAGACCTTCCTCTAGAGCTTTTAGAGCTTCTAAAGCAAAACCAGGCTGCCCTCGCCACCTATGGCGGACAACCTGGTTATCGGAAACGAGTGACCACTAACAATACGCGGATTTCGCGGCCTCGCGAATAGCGTCCTCGGCCTTCTTCGGATCGCCGTCGATCACACCATTGGCTTCCAGCTGTCCCGCAGCCAGCGGAGTATAAACATCGGCTTGCCCGCCGCCCTCGGCGGTGCAATGCGCGTGACCAGCTGCGATGAGCTGATCCTCCAGGCCGCCGATCTCCGCTGCGTCGTTGGCCTTCGCCAGGTCGATGCCGCTGTCCTTCAGGCGCTTCAGGAAGTCCTTGTCCTGATCGCTGCGCTGCGTGCCGGAGGGAATGTTGTCAACCTCGTCCACGGCGCCATCCTGTGCCGGGGCGCCATCACGGTCACCGGCGGGTTCTGGGGCGTCATTACCTTCCGAAGAACCAGATTCGCTGTCTTCGCCGTCCTTAGCGTCCTTGCCGTCGTCGCCGTCGGACTTTTCGGTCTCGGACGCGGACTCCGTCACCGAAGGCACCGTCGTGGACTCCGCCGAATTGTCGACCGTCTCATCGCCGCCGCACGCCGTCAGCGTGGCCAGCGACAGTAGCGCCGCACACGCGGCACCGGCGGCCACGCGAAACTGCCTATTCTTTGTGACGCCCACAGTTAGAGCACCTCAACGCGTCCGTTGACCTCGCGGATCTCGCCGTGCTGGAACTTGATCCGAGTTCCGCCCGCCGGGATGTCCTCGTGGTCGCTGGTCGGGTAGCCGAGCTTGCCCTGCTCCCAGCCGCGCTTGCCCCACTCGTCGAATACGTTTCCGTAGTAGATAACGTGCGCGCCGGTGAACGGGGACCAGTAGATGTTGCCGTGCTCGAACTCGGAGAAGCGGCCGCCCTTGATGGCCAGCTCGCCGCTCTTCGGGTTGCCCAGCTTAGAGGTCGCGCCACCCAACTGCAGGTACTTCTCGGCGATCTTGCCCTGGACGTAGTTGGTCTTGTTGTCCTTATCGCGGATGATCACGCCGTTCTGGTACTTCTGCATGTAGCTATCGCCGACCTTCTCCAGCTCGGAGATCGGGTAGCCCAGCGGGCCGTTCTCCCAGCCGGTCTTGCCCCACTCATCCATGAAGTCCTTAGGCACAGCGTGAGCACCAGTCTCGTGGGTCCAGTAGATCGCACCGTTCTCGAAGGTGGTGAAGCGGCCACGGCCGTTGGAGATGACGTGCTCCTCGGAGGTCGGGTACCCCAGCCAGGAATCCGGCCCGTTCATGGAGGCGTAGTGGGCGCCGATGCGACCCCACACGAAGTGGGCGCCAGTCTTCGGGGACCAGTAGGCGCGGCCGCCGCGGAAGTCCTGCACCTTGCCGCCGTCCTTGGCGTCGTACTCGTTGGAGATGCAGGCACCCAGGGTCTCCGGGGCGTTCTTCATGTTCTCCGCGATGGCACCGCCAATCTTGCACTTCGCACCGCGGTCAGCTTCCGGGATGCCCAGTGCGTCCGCGATGTGCGGCCATGCCTGGATCATCTCGTACTGCCAGTACGGCCAGTCGTGGGTGCCGGAGGGGCGGAAGGCCGTGATCGGCTTCACGCCGGCCTTCTTTGCGTACCTGACGAAGGTCTCGGTGGTCATGCGGGACATGGCCTCCAGGCCGAAGCCGGCCATGTTGGAGGGCATGCCTGGGATGGTGCCCGGCTTGTCGTACTTGCCCGCGTTGCCGTTACCTGCGGAGACGTAGACGGTCATGTCCTTCAGTGCATCCACGCCCAGCTTCGGGTCGTGGTCGATCCAGTCCTGGGAGCCGAACTCGCCCCACATCTTCTTGGCGTCGTAGCCGTTGCCGTCGTTGGTGGCGTAGGCGATAGCTTCCGGCATGCCGTAGGAGGTGGTGTCCAGGTAGCCAGAGAAGGAGCCGACGAACTTCCACATGTCCGGGAAACGCTCGGCCAGGTTCATTGCGGCGGTGCCGCCCATGGACAGGCCGGTGATCGCGCGATCCTCGTTTGCACGCCAGCCCTCGCGCAGCACCGGGGGCAGCTCCTTGGTCAGGAAGGTTTCCCACTTGTAGTGCTTGCCGTTCTCCGGCTCCTGCCAGTCCGTGTAGAAGGAGGATTCGCCGCCGACGGGCAGAATCACGTTGACGTTGCGGTCCGCGTACTGGTTGGCGATGTTGGTGGACAGGGTCCAGCCGGACTCGTCCTCGCGGGCGCGCAGGCCGTCCAGGGCCCACACGGTCGGGAACTTGCGGTCGGGCTGGGAGTACCAGTCACGGGCCAGCAGGATCTGCACCTTGATGGGCTTGCCCGGCATGGCAGCGGAGTTGATGAAGACGTTGGCCCAGCGCTCGGTGATCCACTCGACGCGGTCCACGCTCACGCCCTCCGGCAGGCCTTCCAGGTGCTGCTCGGTGACCTGGCGCGGGGTGCGCTTCGGAATGCTGTCCGGATCCAGGTAGCTGGTGCCGGATCCCGGCCCCATGGAGCCGCCGAGGGAGCTCTGCGCGGTGGCAGCCGGCATCATTGGCATTGCCAGCGCAACGGAAAGCGGCAGAGCCAGGATTGCCGAGCCCATACGGCGGGGGCTGCGGGCGGAGCGAGTGCGACGGGAGAGGTTCGCTGCAAGGCGCATAGTCTTCATTCTTTCTGTTGCTTTTTGGTTGTTTTAGTAGCTTTGGTGGCTTTAGCTGCTGTGGTCTGGTTGGTTCGAAGCAGGTTCCCCTCCTGCTTCGAACACCACCGGGCGCTTCTTCAGGCCATTCTCTATTCACGTTTACGTCTATCGCGACCTGGATCTTCTCAAGCTTTTCACGCTTGTATCGCAGGTGCGCTTCTAGCACGTGAGCAATTATGGCAAGCAAAAGCGCTTTCACATGGACAACACGCGGAATATTTAAAGTTTTACTTGAGGGTTAGCCTACCATGTTGCCAGTGTTACTTATGTGACTCTTGATGTTCTTTATTATTGACGCCCTTACACCTCGTTCGCCATTAAGCCTCAATACCCCACTAGCGCGACCCACACCCCAGCCGTCATGGACGCACCTCACACACCTCGGACACGCAAAAAGCCACCGTCCCGGCTGGTAACCAGGACAGTGGCTTCAAAAGCTTTAGTTAAAGCTGGAGCGACCTAAGTTTAGGCACCCAGTGCACGCAGAATGTGCGGGCGAGCCTTGTTCAACTCCGCATCCCAGTACGGCCATGCGTGCAGGCCGTTGATCGGGTAGCTCACAACCGGACGAGCACCAGCCGCGCGAGCGGCCATCTCAAACTTCGCGGTGGAGGTGCGTGCCATCCACTCCAGGCCGATACCCGCAGCAACACCGCGCGGGTTTTCCAGGAACTTCTCGCCGCGGGACGGCACGCCACCGGAGGCGGCCAGGTACAGCGGCATGCCACGGAAGCGGCCAGCCTGAACGGTCGGGTCATTGCGGAAGCGGCGCGGGTCGACCGGACTGCCCCACATATCCCAGATGTTCGCACCCTTGTCAGCATCGGACATCGCGTACTGGATTCCGGCGTACATGCCAGGCCAGGTCGGGTTCAGGTAACCAGACAGGGAGGTCGCCTGCTTGAACTGGTTGCGGTGCCATGCAGCCAGGTTCATTGCGGCAGTACCGCCCATGGACAGGCCAACGATGGAGTTGCGGGTCGGGCTCACGCCGAAGTTGCGCTGCAGGTAGCCCGGCAGCTCGCGGGTCAGGAAGGTCTCCCAACGCGGCTTCTTCGGGCCACCCTTACCGCCGTACGGGCCCATCCAGTCCGTGTAGAACTGCGCCTGGCCGCCGACCGGCATGACCAGGGTCACGTCGTCGTTGACGAACTTCTTCACAGCGTTGCCCGACCAGACCCAGGCGTTCCAGTCCTGGCGTGCGCGCAGGCCGTCCAGCATGTAGACGCCAGCGTTACCGCCGCGGGAAGAGGGCTTGATCTGCACCTGGATCTTCTGACCCATCGCCGGGGAGTAAACCCAGCAGTTCTGCAGGTAGTACTTGTGCTTGCTCCAGTGGCAGCCCGGGCGCAGGTGGCCACGGTTGTCAGCAGCAGCGGTGGGTGCAGTGACAACGGCCATGCCCAGCGCGGTGGCAATAGCTACCAGGAACGCAGTGAGCTTGGAGCCCAGACCCTTGGTCTTAGTAGTCGTGTTCATGTAGTCCTAAATGTCTTGAAACGTATTTGACGAGAGGCGCGCCAAAGGCCCGCCCCGAAACACAGGATGCGTGTACGTTACCAAATCTTTACGATCGCACTCAATGTGATGATCGAATCCCTTTCACGAAACGCTACACCCCTAAACCTATCTCAGCAGATTCTTAGAACCATCTAATCACCTGCTTCCCTCGCTTCACTCGCACCACTGCAACCCCACCACTCGCAATCTGGAAACCCAGCACACCCCCCGAAAGTGCAGAACGCCGGCTCCCCCACAAAGGAGAAGTAGGCGTCACAAAGAAAGAACAGAAAGCTAAACCTAGAACAGCGGCACGATGTACACGGCCATCGCCACACAAAACAGCCAGGCCAGAGCCAGCAGCTGCAGGGTGCGATCCTCGAGGGCGATCTCGTCGGGCGCGCCGCCCTCACCGCGGTCAACGTCCGCGGCATAACGCAGAATCGCGATGGTAAACGGCACCATCGAGACTTGGTACCACACGGCGGCCACACCGGACTCGACCGTCTGCGCCAAGCCAAAGCCCCACAGCGCGTAGCTCAGCACCACGGCAGTGGCGGCCAGGGTCCAGACAAAGCGCAGGTAGGTCGGGGTGTAGCTCTCCAGGGACTTGCGGATCTTCGCACCCGAACGCAGCGAAAGCTTCAGCTCCGCGTAGCGTTTACCCGCCGCCATGAACAGCGAGCCGAAGGCCGCGACCAGCAAGAACCACTGCGAAAGCAGGATAGAGGCAGCCACACCGCCGGCCATCGCACGCAGCATGAAACCGGAGCTGACCAGCGCAATGTCGATGACCGGCTGATGCTTCCAACCGAAGCAGTAGCCCAGCTGCAGCGCGATATACACTGCCACAACAATCGCCAGGTTCGTGCCCGACGAGGCCAACAGCGAGCCACCAATCGCCGCAATGATCAGCACCACCGACATCGCGTACGCCAACCCCACCGGCAGCACACCCGCCGCGATCGGGCGGAAGCGCTTGGTCGGGTGCGCACGGTCGGCCTCCACATCGCGGGCATCGTTGATCAGGTAGATCGAGCTGGCCGCCAGACAGAAGGCAATGAATGCGATCAGCACGTCCAGCAGCACGCGGCTGTGGAAGAGCAGCTCCCCGCCAGCAGCCGCAGGAGCCGCGATGACCAGCACGTTCTTGACCCACTGCTTCGGACGCAGCGCCTTGATCATCGCCTCCGGCAGGTTGCGCGGCGGGCGCAGCTTCTTCGTTTCGGTGGCGGTGCTGGTCGCCTGGTTGGGATCTTCCAGCCCGGACGTGTGTGGCTCTGCGCCGATCAACGGCTCCGTGCGGCCGTTGCTAGGCTGTTCGCTCACTGGCTTTTCTCCTCACTGTTTTTCTTTGTGACGCCCCCACGTCCCCCATCGACAACCCTGCGCACGGCAATGGCCGTGGCAGCGCCGATGCAGCTTCCGAGGGCGACGTCAGAGGGATAGTGTACGCCCAACACCATGCGCGACAGCGCCATCGCTGGGATGCCCACGAGGGGCAGCGTCCCGGTGCGGTTGTTCGCCGACTGGGTAAAGGCCACGAGGGCGGCGGTGGAGCTGGTTGCGTGCGAAGACGGGAAGCTGAGCTTCGAGGGAGTACCCACGCCGATCTTAATGCGCGGATCGTGCGGGCGGGGGCGGCGGATGATGCGCTTGAGCACCACGCTGGCGGCGTGTGCCAGGAAGGCGCTGACGCCCACGGTCAGCCATCCGCGGCGTTCCGGCCCGTCAGCGGGCTTGCCTTGCGCGGCGGCCAGGCCGTAGCCCAGGGCGGCGGACCCCATCCAACCAAGGGCGTGCTCACCGAAGTGGCTCATGCCTCGGGCGGTGGGCAGCACTCCCGGCTTGTCGGTCAGCTGCTTTTGCAGTGCGACCAGCAGGTCGGATTCGCCCAGCGGGTCGCCGCTTACGCTTGTGGCGCTCATCGTATCTGCGTTGTCCTTAGTTTCAGTAATTCCAGTAATTCCAGTCTGGATCTTGTCCGTTAGTTCCGGGGGGTTACTTTTCAGCCGCGCGCTCGGGCTCGAAGATCTGCGCCCAACCTTCCCGACTGGTCAGGTACGGGTGCGCTGCCCGGTAGGCATCGCGGAGCTCGTCGAAGCGATCCGCGACCTGCTTCTGCAGGCGCATAGACTCCTGTGCCAACGCGAGCATTTGGCCGCGGTCGCGCTTGCGGTACACCACTCCCTTGCCATCAGCGGTGGTCACGGTCGCCCCGTCCACTCGGGAGAGGCTGAACCAGCGCGCCTCGATGGGCGGGAGGTTCACCTGCGGTGCGTGGTGGTGGCGGGCGTCGGCGGGCTTAGCGTTGTTCAGCAGACCCTTGGCAAGCGTGACAATCTTGGCCTTCTTGCTCAGTGGGATGCGCGTGAGACCCGCCGGGCCGCCCGTCGCGGCGGGCAGGTCGGTGGCCGACGGGATGACGACCGCATCGGAGTAGTTCTTACGCATCTTCGCAATGCGCGGCAAAGAAGTCTCCAGGATGTCGAACAGCTGATCCGGACCAGCCAGGAAGTCCTTCATCGCCTCGTTCTGGATGGCGACGGTGGAGTACTCCAGGCACAGCAGGTGCTTGGCGGTGGCCTTCGCCATCGAGGCAACGATGCCGCGCGGGCTTCCATCGTGCTGGATCGCAGCGACAATCAGGCGGTTACGCAGGTGGAAGTATGCCTGCCAGTCGATCGCATCGTCCTTATCGGACCAGGCCATGTGCCAGATCGCGATACCCGGCCAGGAGGCGGTCGGGAAGCCAGCATCCTTCGCGCGCAGGCCGAACTCGCCGTCATCCCACTTGATGAACAGCGGGAGGGGCTGACCAATGGTTTTCGCGACGACGCGCGGGATCATGCACATCCACCAGCCGTTGTAGTCAACGTCGATGCGGCGGTGCAGATCCTTGGAGTTCTCCGAACTATTCGGGGTGCCGTAGCCCTTGCTCACCACGTCCCGGGCCACCGGCGCGATGGGCTGGCCTGCCGCGTTGTGGGCAGCACCATCACCCAGGTCACGCAGCGGGTGCTGGTAAAAGTCGTGGTCGTAGTGGGTGTGGGGTGCGGCGGTCCACATGAAGGAGCCACGGTCGATGACCTCGCCCATGGTGTGCAGGTGGCTGCGCTCCTGCAGGTTCAGCATCTGGCCGCCGATCAGCATCGGGGACTTCGCGTAGCGAGCAGCCGCCAGGGCGCGCAGAACGCTATCGGGCTCGATGGCGATGTCGTCGTCCATGTACAGGATGTACGGGCTGGTGGTACCTCGCTCCTCGTGGAGAGCCTCGTACATGATGCGGGAGTAGCCGCCGGATCCGCCCAAGTTGCCCTGTTGCACGATGTGCAGACGGTCGCCGAAGTGCTCCGCAACCTCGTCGAAGTCCGGTTCGTCGGCGGGGTGTTTGTCGCCCTGGTCGGGCATGATGATGGCCTCGATGCGGCCATCGACCTCGGGGTCGGAAGCGAGTGCGTGGAGTGCTGCGACCGCGTCGGCCGGACGGTTGAACGTTGGGATGCCGATGGTGACGCTCGGCTCAGCGACCGGCAGCGTCTCGTCTTCGAAGATCTGCTCGCCGGCCTCGACGGTGGCGTACCAACCCGCGGAGTGCAGGCGGGTTTCCTTCTCGCAGGTCAGGTCGAACCAGATCCAGCCTCCGTCCTCGAAAGGAGCCAGGGAGACAGTGAACTCGGCGATTCCGTGGCCGTTTTCGTCAGTTTCGATCTGGGCGCCCTCGATGCCAATGCGGGAGCCGTCGTACTTGGAGCGGTACAGGTCTACGCGGGCCTCACCAGTGATTTCGATGCGCAGCTTGACCTCGTCCAGCTGGGACCAGCGGCGCCAGTAGGAGGCGGGGAAGGCGTTGAAGTAAGTCTCGAAGGAAGTCTCGCTGCCCGCGGGCAGGATCGCTTCGGTACGGGAGATGGCGTTTACGCGGCCGGGGGTGGTGGCCTCGTTCTCTACGAAGTACAGGGAGCGCACGTTGCGTGGTTCGCCACGCTTCGGCAGCAGAATGCGTGCTAGGCGGGTGGCGTCGAACCCATCGTTTGTATTGGCTTTCACTGGCTGAGCGTTCATTTGCTGAACACAGACCTCCGCATAGGCAATAAAGACATTGGAATATACCCGATTATCCACGAAAGCCCGTCACAAGAGCTTGTGCGACACAGCCCCAGTTCAGCCCGAGTTGGGCTCTTAGTCGAGGTGCCCCCGCTTAGCAGCTGATAACTTCCCACCTGACATAACACTGTGGGATGTTAAGCGGGAAGCTAGGTGCTATGCTGTCGCCGCACCCTCATCTAGCTGCAGTTTTCCACTCTTTTCCACTATCTACCAGGGTTCTTCCGATCTTCGAGCATTCGATAACGCTGCTTCGGGCTCCGCGCAGGTTCCGTTCGCTCTACCAAACCTTCACTAATCAGAGCATTGACTGCTTTTTGAACAGCTGTCCGGCTCAACTGGGTTTTCCCTACAATTTCGCTAGTCGAAGAAGAGGACCCCTCTTTTAGAATTGCCAGAACATGGTCCCGCGCCGTTGTATACCTCTCCTGGGTAGCAACCCGCCGACGGTGGAATATTATTGTGAAACTATCAAGCCGATTAATGTACTCAGGTTTTGGCATAAGAGCGTCTTCCAAGGACTGATTAATCGTTGCGATACCCGTACCACGATTTTCCGCCACGCGCCCC
>NZ_CALLDG010000155.1 GCF_937999985.1 uncultured Corynebacterium sp. | reverse complement strand
GAGGAGTGTACGACGACGAGTGGTGATCACGTGGTGCCTTTCGTTGAGTGACAACCACAGTTTAAAGTCACACCCACCACTTCTCATCTTGATTCTCAGTTCGACGCAATAGGTCCTTCGTCGAGGCTTTCAAGTCAACCGGTTCTGTTAAGTAGGGGAGAGGGCGAGTGAATCACATCCCTCGAGCGACATCCACGAGGTGGCGTCATAAAAACAAAAACGGTGACAACCTGCCAGCTCGCAGGTCATCACCGCTTAGTTTGTGCCATCAGCCGATAAGCAGCCGGCGGCGTCAAACAGCTAGAGCAGCTAAAAGCAGCCCTTAGCAGTCGAAGTACATCTCGAACTCCTGCGGCGTCGGGCGCAGGCGAACAGGTGCGATCTCGTTGTCGCGTTCGCAGGTTCGAGATACGATGTCGGCAACACCGGTGCGCTCCCAACTGAGGTAAAACAGTCATGACTGTGATCATTATTCTTCTCGCGACTTGTCTGACTGCCCTGCTGGCGGGCTTCTGGTGTACGTGGGGGATCATCGTGCTACCCGCGTTGGACAAGGCGCCACCTGCTGTCGCTGTCACGTCCATGCGTTCGCTCAACGAGTCAGTGCTGACTCCGGCTTTCCTGATACCATTCTTCGCGTCTCCAGTTGTCTGCGTTGTAGGAACGGTCGCGTGCGCGGTAGTGCAAGCTCCCACCGCTTCCGTGTTGCTTGGCCTTTCGGCAGGTATTCAGCTCCTGGGCGTCATTCTGATCACGAGAACAAGGAATGTCCCACTCAACGAAGAACTGGCTCGTACGGAATTACCGCCCGAACACGCCTGGGATGCGTTCTCACAACCGTGGCAACGTGCACACCGCGTCCGAACCATTGCCAGTTGTGTTGCGCTCGCGTGCTGTGCGGCGGCGTTGTGGGTGTACTAAACGACCAAGTTTCCTACAAACGCCCAGTGGACGAGTGGCAGCGAGAAAGCGGGTGGCACCTCGGGGAGAGACTTCCAAGCAAAGGGCGCAACTGTTGCAGATACCGATAAACCCCACCGCGCGAGCCCAAAAGCTCACGGGTGGGGTAGTGCGGCCGATCTGTGACCGGCGGCGTCAAACAGCTAGAGCAGCTAAAAGCAGCCCTTAGCAGTCGAAGTACATCTCGAACTCCTGCGGCGTCGGGCGCAGGCGAACCGGTGCAATCTCGTTGTCGTACTTGTAGGCGATGTAGGTGTCGATCAGGTCGTCGGTGAACACGCCGCCCTCGGTCAGGAACTCGTTGTCCTCCTCCAGAGCCTTCAGGGAAGCCTCCAGGCTGGTCGGAGCCTGCGGAATGTCCTTAGCCTCCTCCGGCGGCAGCTCGTACAGGTCCTTGTCGACCGGAGCGTGCGGCTCGATTCGGTTCTTCACGCCATCCAGGCCGGCCAGCATCATCGCGGCGAAGCCGAAGTACGGGTTACCACTCGGGTCCGGAGCGCGGAACTCAATGCGCTTCGCCTTCGCGTTGGAGCCCGTGATCGGGATGCGCACCGCAGCGGAACGGTTACGCTGCGAGTACACCAGGTTAATCGGAGCCTCGAAGCCCGGAACCAGACGGTGGTAGGAGTTCAGCGTCGGGTTCGTGAAGGCCAGCACAGCGCCAGCGTGCTTCAGGATGCCGCCGATGTAGTAGCGGGCAATGTCGGACAGGCCGGCGTAACCGGACTCGTCGTAGAACAGCGGCTCGCCGTCCTTCCACAGGGACTGGTGAGCGTGCATACCCGAACCATTGTCGCCAGCCAGCGGCTTCGGCATGAAGGTCGCAGACTTGCCGGCCTGCCAAGCGGTGTTCTTGATGATGTACTTGAAGGACTGCAGGTCATCCGCAGCGTGCAGCAGGGTGTTGAACTCGTAGTTGATCTCCTGCTGGCCGCCGGTGCCGACCTCGTGGTGTGCGCGCTCCAGTTTGAAGCCAGCGTTCGTCAGGTTGCGGGACATATCGTCGCGCAGATCCTGGTAGTGGTCGTACGGAGCGACAGGGAAGTAGCCGCCCTTCATGCGGGTCTTGTAGCCCAGGTTGGTGGAGCCATCCGGGTTGACCTCTGCACCACGGTTCCACCAGCCCTCGACGGAATCCAGCTCGTAGAAAGCGCGGTTGGTCTCTGCCTCGTAGCGGACGGAGTCGAAGAGGTAGAACTCTGCCTCCGCGCCGAAGAAGCAGGTATCCGCGATACCGGTGGAGGCCAGATACTGCTCCGCCTTGCGGGCAACGTTACGCGGGTCGCGGGAGAACGGCTCGCGGGTAAACGGATCGTGAACGAAGAACTTCACGTTCAGGGTCTTGGCCTTGCGGAACGGATCGATCTTGGCGGTCGCCAGGTCCGGCAGCAGGTTCATATCCGACTCTTCGATGGTGGTGAAGCCACGCACGGACGACCCGTCGAAGGCCAGGCCCTCTTCTATAGCGCCCTCGTCGAATTCCGAAGCCGGGATGGTGAAGTGCTGCTCGATACCGGGAACATCGGTGAAGCGAACGTCCACGAACTCGACGTCGTTGTCCTTGATGTACTTGGCAACTTCTTCTGCGGTCTTGAATGGCACTGTATTTCTTCCGTTCCTTGCAGTTGGAATCTCAAACTGTTGCGACAATATATAAAAGCAACACAATCGATCCTACGCATACTGGGCGCCGATTCAGGTAAAGATTTGCAAAATTGTGCCACAAATCAACAGCCAGCTAGGCTCTAGACCATCATGAGTGAATCGCGTAGCTGGCTTGAAGGCCCCCTTGTACCAGGCGAAAACGAAGACCTCGCCGAACTCAGCCCGTACCCCGGCGCCCGCTTAGGATTGCCCAAAGAAGGCCCGGGCTCACTGTCCCCCTTGTTCCCCCGGCTGGGTGCACTACTAATCGACTGGCTGGCCTGCTACGGCCTTGCCTGGTTCGTTACTTCCACTACGGACGTGCTGGGTGATTCCGCCACTGCCGCGATGATCTTCTTCATTATCTGGCGCATCCTGACCGTCTGGCTGTTCGCCCAGTCGCCGGGGCACGCCATCGTGGGCATCGGCGTGGCGCGCATCGACAAGCCCGACGAGCGCGTGGGCCTGTGGCGCTCGGTCGTCCGCACGCTACTGACGGTCTTCCTCTTCCCCCCGATTATTCAAGACACGGACGGCCGCGGAATGCACGATCGCGCCACCGGCACGGCCGTTATCCGCAGCCGCTAAGCGTTACTTCTTTCCGCGCTGTGCCGCACGGCGGGCGCGGCGGTTCATGCCGGACATCTTCGCGCCCTTCGGCATCGGACCCTTCGGCATGTTGTTGTTCGGGTTGCTTAGCCGCGAGATCGACTCGACGCGGGAATTGAGGGCGTCCACCTCATTCTTCTTAATGTTGCGCGGCAGGCGCATCAGGTGGTTCTGCAGCTTCTTCACCGGCACCTGACCCTCGCCGTCGCCGACGACCACGTCGTAGATCGGGGTCTTGCCCACGATGCGCGCAAGCTTCTTGCGCTCCTGCGCCATCATCGGCTTCAGACGGTGCGGTGCGCCTTCGCCGACCAGCACAATGCCGGGGGTGCCTACCACGCGGTGCACTGCGTCCATGTGGGTGTTGGACGCCACGCCATTTTCCGTAATCCACTTCATGCCCACGCCATCACGCATGTTGGACAAAGCCCATGCGGCGGCTCCGGCCTCGCCCTCAATCTGGTCATACACGCCGGACTGCAAGCGGCGGGAGAACACCCACATCGCCGCCATCGCGCCGATGATGATGCCCACGATCAGATTCAGCCACCACCAGCCGAAAACCAGGCTGAGCAGCAGCATCAGCACAATGGGAATCAGGAAAGCCAGAACCATGAACGGGATAAGCTTCTTATCCCGGCCCTTCTGCAGCTTGAAGGCCTGCCACAGCTGGGAGCGCGTCTGCTTGCGCTGCTCCTTCTTCGCTGCCTTTGCGGCCTTCTTTTCTTCCTTGACCCTTACGTCCTTTTTATCCTTCGCCATGGATTCAACAATAAGGCATGAATAAAGGCGGGGCGAAAGTGCCCCGCCGTGATACTCCTGGCCGCGCGCAGTTAAGCGCCAGCGTTAGCGGCGCGACGCGGTGACCGGCGTGTCCTCCGAAGCGCCGTAGCGCTCCAGTAGGGTAGAGGCCTCCTGCGACGTGGTGGAATCCAGAGTCTCCTCCAAGTGCTTTAGGTTCTCCGGGATAGCCTCGCCGCGAGCCTGCTTGGCCTGTGCGTACAGGCGGCCAGCGCGGTAAGAGGAACGCACCAACGGGCCGGACATAACAGCCTTGATGCCCAGCTCGTAGGCTGCGTCGGAGTGCTCCATGAACTCCTCCGGCTTCACCCAACGCTCAATCGGGTGGTGCATCGAGGACGGGCGCAGGTACTGGGTAATCGTCAGAATGTCGGTGCCAGCGTCCGCCAAGTCCTTAATGGCGGCGCGGACCTCATCCTTCTCCTCACCCATGCCCAGGATCAGGTTGGACTTCGTCACCAGACCATAATCGTGCGCCGCCTGAATGACCTCCAGGGAACGGTCGTACTTAAAGGCCGGGCGGATGCGCTTAAAGATGCGCGGAACCGTCTCCAGGTTGTGGGCAAACACCTCCGGCTGGGAATCGAAGACGACCTTCAGCAGCTCCGGGCGGTTGGAAAAATCGGGCGTCAGATTCTCCACACCCGTGTTCGGGTTCAGCTCGTGAATCTTCTTCACAACCTCGGCATACAGCCACGCGCCCTCATCATCCAGGTCGTCGCGCGTCACGCCGGTGATGGTGGCGTAGCGCAGGCCCATCTCGCGGACATTCTCCGCCACGCGGCGCGGCTCGTCCCGGTCCAGCGGGGACGGGCGGCCGGACTTAATCTGGCAGAAGTCACAACGGCGAGAACACGTATCGCCGCCGATGAGGAACGTCGCCTCGCGGTCCTCCCAACACTCGTTGATATTCGGGCAGCCAGCCTCCTGGCACACGGTGTGCAGACCAGCGCCCTTCACGCGATTCTTCATATCCCGATACTCCGGGCCGACCTTCGCGGTCGTGCGGATCCACCGAGGCTTCGACTCGATGGGGGTTTCGGCATTCTTCGCCTCGATGCGGAGCATCCGGCGTCCATCTGCGGTCACACTCATGCCGACTAGCCTACGCTGGGTGCCGCATAGGAATCCACCTCAGGTTTTCGCCGGTGCCGGGCGGGAATTTCTCCTAGGAATGCACCGGCAAGTCGCCGTTCAAAGCGTCAACGAGGTTGCGGGCGAGGGACGAGTAGGCGTCAGAAACACTAACATCACGCCCCAGCTCCTCGGTGAGCGTCGTGACTCCCGCATCCGCCAGCCCACAAGGCACAATGTGGTCGTAATACTCCATGGTGTTGTCGCAATTCAGGGACACTCCGTGCATGGTCACGCCGCGCGTCACGCGGATGCCGATCGCGGCGATCTTACGTGCGGGCTTAAGCTCGCCATTAATGACGCCCGCAGGCAGCCACACGCCCGAACGCCCCTCTACGCGGCCGGTGCCGTGCAGGCCAAGATCTTCACAAGTCTGGATAAGCGCCTGCTCCAGGCGGCGGACATAATCGACCACGTCCACTGGGTCGGCCAGCTTGATGATGGGGTATGCGACCAGCTGGCCGGGTCCATGCCAGGTGATGCGGCCTCCGCGGTCGACGTCGACGACTGGAAGGCCGTTGGTGGGGCGGTCGGAATCCTCGGTGCGCTTGCCGGCAGTGTACGTCGGCGGGTGCTGGAGTAGGAGGATGGTGTCTGGGGTTTTCTCTTCGGCGCGCTGGGCGGCGAGGTCTGCCTGGAGGTGCCAGGTCTCCTCGTAGTCCACGGTGCCGAGGTCGCGGATGTCGATGGCGGTGTCGCCAATGTTTGCTTTGCGGATGCTGCCTTGCTGGAATCCCATGGTGGCGATGATACTCCAGTGGTTTGTTGGTGCTGCCGGGTGCTGGATGGTGGTGCTGATGCAGGCGCCCCGGTGCCAGATGGTGGTGCTGGGCGCTGTTCCGCAGGCTCCGGGCGCTACCGCCGCTGAGGTTGAAGTTTCTGATGGTGCTGGATGTGTCAGGTGGTGACGTTGATACTGGTGCCTCCGGCGGCTGGCGCGCGCTAAATACCCTCGAATGTCGCTGAATCGGGAATTAGTCAAAACTGAAGCCGGAATCAGCTTTGGCGAAACTCTCTGACCTGCATTTTTGTGCAGATGCAACTCATTGTCTTTAACGTCTTCTCGATCTAGCGACATTTGAGGGACTGGGAGGCTGCTCGAGAGGGATTTTTGAGGTGAGAGGGCGGCTTGGAGACGGGTATTGGGTTTGAGGCTGGTGGGATTGAAGCCTCCGGGGGGGGAATATCCGGAGCCACTGTCCGGGGATAATATCCGGAGCTCCTGCCTGGGGCTACTGCACCCAACAACACAGAAGGCCGACCCCGCAGGAAGCGGGGCCGGCGTTTTACCTGGTCAGGTTGCTTGAAGCGGTGGCTAGCTGGCTGCGGCTCAGCGTGGCCAGCAAACTGGCGACTGGTACTAGCCGGCTGCAGCCAGTATTGCCAGCGCAGCCTAGCCCAGCACCAGCGCAGCCTGGCCGCAGCTAGCGCCTAGCTTAGAGCTCCAGGTCCTCGGTGAAGTCCGAGTTCTCCAGGCGGTCACGCAGGGTGGACATGAAGCGGCCTGCGTCGGCGCCGTCGATGACCTGGTGGTCGTAGGTCATTGGCAGGAAGACCATCTGGCGGATGGCGATAGCCTCGCCCTCGTCCTCACTCAGCACCACTGGGCGCTTCACGATGGCGCCAGTGCCGATCATGGCAGCCTGCGGCGGAACCAGAATCGGGGTATCGGTCAGGGCGCCCTCGGAACCAATGTTGGTGATGGTGAAGGTGCCACCGGACAGGTCGTTCGGCTTCAGCTTCTTGTTGCGCGCGCGGTCAGCAATGTCGACGATGGCCTTGGCCAGCTCCGGCAGGGACATGTCCTGCGCATTGTGGATGACCGGGCTCAGCAGGCCAGCCTCCGTGTCGACAGCGATGCCCAGGTTGACCTGCTCGTGGTAGGTCATCTCCTTGGTCTTCGCGTTGTAGGAAGCGTTGACGTTCGGGTGGGAGATCAGAGCCTCGACCGCTGCCTTTGCGAAGAACGGCAGGTAGGTCAGGTTCACACCGTGCTTGTCGGCGAAGGCCTGCTTGTTGGCCTTGCGCAGTTCGGCAACGCGAGTCATGTCGACCTCGTGGACCTGCGTCAGCTGAGCTGCAGCGTGCAGGGAATCCAGGGTGGTCTTCGCGGTGATCTCGCGGATGCGGCTGACCTTCTTGACGGTGCCGCGCAGCTCCTGCTTGGCCGGGTCGACCTTGTAGGAGGAAGCGCGTGGGCCAGCCGGGGAAGCGGACTTCGCGGAGGAGCCGGAAGCGGAAGTGCCTTCTGCTGCGGCCAGGATGTCCTGCTTGCGGATACGGCCGCCGACGCCGGTTCCCTCGACGCTCGACAGATCGACGCCATGCTTCTCAGCCAGCTTGCGGACCAGCGGAGTGACGTAGGGGAGGTTGCCCTCGGCAGGCTTCGACTGCTTTGCAGCCGGCTTGGAGGACTTGGACTCGGACTTGGAGTCAGTCTCGGTCTCGGACTTTGCCTCAGTCTTGGCCTCGGCCTTCTTCTCGGCCTGCTTAGCCTCAGCCTCCTTTTCCTCCGCCTTCGGCTCGGCCTTGTCCTCGGCCTTCTCAGACTTCTTGGCCTTGTTCTCGGAGTCGGACTCTTCGGACTTGGAGGAACCGGAGTCGGAGTCAGAGGAGTCGGACTTGGCAGCGCCCTCGTCGCCGATGCGGGCGATGACCTCGCCGACGTCAACGGTGTCATCCTCGTTGGCCAGGATTTCAACCAGGGTGCCGGCGACCGGGGACGGGATCTCGGTATCGACCTTGTCGGTGGAGACCTCGAGCAGTGGCTCGTCGACCTCAACCTTGTCGC
>NZ_CALLDG010000154.1 GCF_937999985.1 uncultured Corynebacterium sp. | reverse complement strand
ATGTCGTATAGTGGCTAATACCTCAGCCTTCCAAGCTGAAGACGCGGGTTCGATTCCCGTCATTCCCTCCAATCCTTTAAGGCAGTTCCCCCGAGCGCAGGCGAGTGCAACGGCGGGGGAGCTGCCGTTTTGTATTTCCTGGTAGCCAGCCAGTAAAGTAGCGGGCGCAACGTCCCTTCGGGGCATGCAAAGATCGGGATATGGCGCAGTTTGGTAGCGCACTCGCTTTGGGAGCGAGGGGTCGCAGGTTCAAATCCTGTTATCCCGACATTTTTATCTTCACTCTTTTTCTTTGTGACGCCACCCTGCGATTCGTCGCATTGAAAAGGTGAAATGGGGGTTCACAGTCTGGATCGGCGGGGGATTCGGCGATCCGTTTCGTGGCCAGGGAGCCCGAAAAAGACACCCCAGCGTGATGCGTCTGGCGATGGTTCTATAAAATTGAGCACCGACCGTAAAAGCGCTGCGAGATGAACGAGAGACCGCGGTGCCAAAGAAGCTATTAATACACAGGAGTGTGCATTCGTGAAGAGCTCTGTAGAAAAGCTGAGCGCCACCCGCACCAAGCTGACGATTGAGGTTCCATTCGAGGAGCTTAAGCCAGAGTTCGACAAGGCCTACGCAACCCTCGCGCAGCAGGTAAACATGCCGGGCTTCCGCAAGGGCAAGGTTCCGGCGAAGATTCTGGAAGCTCGCCTGGGCCGTGGCGTTGTCCTGGATCAGGTCATTAACGAGATGCTGCCTTCTCGTTACAGCCAGGCTGTCGAGGAGAACGACGTGAAGGCCCTGGGCCAGCCGGAGATCGAGATCGCCGAGCTGGAGGACGGCAAGCACATCACCTTCACCGCCGAGGTTGACGTCCGCCCGGAGATCGAGGTTCCGGACTTCTCCGCCATCTCCGTTGAGGTCGCACCGCTGAAGGCCGACGATGAGGCCATCGACGCGGAGCTGAAGAACCTGCAGGCTCGCTTCGGCACCCTGAAGCCGGCTGACCGCGCAGTGAAGAAGGGCGACTTCGTCTCCATCGACCTGTCCGCCACCATCGACGGCGAGACCGTCGACGAGGCCACCACCGAGGGCCTGTCCCACGAGGTCGGCAACGATTCCCTGATCGAAGGCTTGGATGACGCTCTGATCGGCATGAAGGAAGGCGAGGAGTCCACCTTCACCTCCAAGCTGGTTGCCGGCGAGCACGCCGACGAGGAGGCTGAGGTTACCGTCAAGCTCGGTTCCGTCAAGGAGCGCGAGCTGCCGGAGCTGGACGACGACTTCGCGCAGCTGGCTAGCGAGTTCGACACCCTGGACGAGCTGAAGGAGTCCCTAAAGGGGCAGGTCGAGCAGCAGCTGAAGAACACCCAGGCTGGCGAGATCCGCGACAAGGTTCTGGCCGAGGCTCTGGAGCAGACCGAATTCGAGCTGCCGGAGGGCGTTGTAAAGGAGCAGGTCGACGCTCAGATCCAGCAAATCATCCAGCAGTTCGGTGGCGACGAGAAGGTCTTCGAGTCCATGCTGGCTGCCCAGGACATGACTCGCGAGAAGTTCGAAGAGGATGCACGCAGCTCCGCTGAGGATTCCGTGCGCACCCAGCTGTTCCTGGACGCAGTTGCGGACAAGGAGCAGCCGGAGGTTTCCCAGGAAGAGCTGATGGATCACATCGCCTTCACTGCAAACCAGTACGGCATGGACCCGAACCAGTTCATCATGCAGCTGCAGCAGGCCGGCCAGCTGGGCAGCCTGTTCGCTGACGTCCGTCGTGGCAAGGCACTGGCACTGAACATCGCCCGTACCTCCGTGAAGGACACCGACGGTGCAGACGTTGACCCGAAGGAGTACTTCGGCGACGTTGAGGCTGAGGACAAGGCTGACAAGGCTGAGGCCGACAAGGCTGACAAGGCTGAGGAGAAGCCGAAGAAGGCTCCTGCCAAGAAGTCGACTGCCAAGAAGAGCACGGCCAAGAAGTCGACCGCTAAGAAGATCACGGCCAAGAAGTCCACCGCCAAGAAGAGCACGGCTAAGAAGTCCACCGCCAAGAAGTCGACTGCCAAGAAGAGCACGGCTAAGAAGAGCACGGCCAAGAAGTCGACTGCTAAGAAGGCTGCGAAGTCTACGGCTAAGAAGTCCACTGCCAAGAAGACCGCCAAGAAGGCAGCGGAGAAGAAGGAAGACTAAGAGTTTTTCCTGACCGCCGGGACCTCCACTCGAGGTTCTGGCGGTTTTCTTTTGTCCCACCTGCCTCGTACCCACTCCGGTGCGCAGCCACACCGTGCGCTGACAGCGAACACCCCCACCGGAAGGCACGCTTTGCCGACGGGTGTGACTAGGCTGGGGCGCATACAAAAGTGAATTTTCGTAAGACTTTCGGCAAGGAGCGAAGTTGAGTTCGGAAACCCCAAACCATAGAGACTCAGTCTACGAGCGCCTGCTGCGCGAGCGAATCATCTTCCTGGGCAGCCAGGTGGATGACGAGATCGCCAACGAGCTGTGCGCCCAGATTCTGCTGCTGTCCGCAGAGGATCCGACGCGCGACATCAGCCTGTACATCAACTCTCCCGGTGGCTCCGTCACCGCGGGTATGGCTATCTACGACACGATGAAGTACGCGCCGTGCGATATCGCTACCTACGGAATGGGTCTGGCGGCGTCCATGGGCCAGTTCCTGCTTTCTGCAGGCACGAAGGGCAAGCGCTACGCCCTGCCGCACGCCCGCATCATGATGCACCAGCCTTCCGCAGGCGTGGGCGGCACCGCCGCCGACATCGCCATCCAGGCGGAGCAGTTCGCCTACACCAAGCGGGAGATGGCGGAACTGATCGCTGAGTTCACCGGCCAGACCGTTGAGCAGATCACCAAGGATTCCGACCGCGACCGTTGGTTCACCGCCCAGCAGGCCAAGGAATACGGTTTCGTCGACCACGTCATCACCTCTGCGAAGGAGAGCTAAGACATGTCAGAGATGCAGATGCCAGAAATGCGATACATTCTGCCGTCGTTTGTGGAGCACTCCAGCTACGGCGCGAAGGAATCCAACCCGTACAACAAGCTGTTTGAGGAGCGCATCATCTTCCTGGGTACCCAGGTGGACGACGCTTCCGCCAACGACATCATGGCGCAGCTGCTGGTGCTGGAGGGGCTGGACCCGGACCGGGACATCACGATGTACATCAACTCTCCCGGCGGTTCCTTCACTAGCCTGATGGCGATCTACGACACGATGCAGTACGTCCGCCCGGACGTACAGACCGTGTGCCTCGGCCAGGCCGCCAGCGCGGCTGCTGTGCTGCTGGCCGCCGGTACCCCGGGCAAGCGCGCTGCCCTGCCGAACGCCCGCGTGCTGATCCACCAGCCCGCCACCGGCGGTGTGCAGGGCCAGGTTTCCGACCTGGAGATCCAGGCCAAGGAGATCGAGCGCATGCGCAAGCTGATGGAGGAGACTCTGGCACGCCACACCGGCAAGTCCGCCGAGCAGGTGCGCATCGACACCGACCGTGACAAGATCCTGACGGCCGAGGAGGCCAAGGAGTACGGCATTGTCGACCAGGTCTTCGACTACCGCAAGCTGTCGGCGCAGCAGTAGCGCCCGGCAAACCCTAGCGACCCGCGGGGCTTTCAGCTTCCGCGGGGTTTTTGGTGTGGCGCAGTAGAATTGAAGGCCTATGAGGGTGCTAATCTAGCTGTCCCGCAAGTTACCCGATCCAAGAAAGCCTGATGTCCCGCATGCCTGAAAGCGCAGAGCTCCTGAAGTGCTCCTTCTGTGGAAAGAGCCAGAAGCAGGTCCGCAAGCTTATTGCCGGCCCTGGTGTTTACATTTGCGACGAATGCATCGAGCTTTGTAACGAGATCATCGAAGAGGAGCTGCTGGCGGTCGACCCCACGGAGAGCTCGGCAAAGCTGCCGAAGCCCGCGGCCATTGCCGAGTTCCTGGATAGCTACGTGATCGGCCAGGACGAGGCCAAGCGCACCCTGGCCGTCGCCGTGTACAACCACTACAAGCGCATCCAGGTCGAGGAGTCGAACGCTGCCGCCCGCCGCTCCGACGACGAGGTGGAGCTGGCGAAGTCCAACATTCTAATGCTGGGGCCGACCGGTTCGGGCAAGACCTATCTGGCGCAGTCGCTCGCCCGGATGCTCGATGTGCCTTTCGCCATTGCTGACGCCACCAGTTTGACCGAAGCCGGCTACGTCGGTGAAGACGTAGAGAACATCCTGCTGAAGCTTCTCCAGGCCGCAGACTTCGACGTGGCGAAGGCACAGCGCGGCATCATCTACGTCGACGAGGTGGACAAGATTTCCCGCAAGTCGGAGAACCCGTCCATCACCCGCGACGTCTCCGGCGAGGGCGTGCAGCAGGCTCTACTGAAGATCCTGGAAGGCACCGTTGCCGCCGTTCCGCCGCAGGGCGGCCGCAAGCACCCGAACCAGGAGTTCATCCAGTTCGACACGAAGAACGTTCTGTTTATCGTGGCGGGTGCGTTCTCCGGGTTGGAGAAGGTCATTTCCGAGCGTCGCGGCAAGAAGGGTCTGGGCTTCGGTGCGGAGATCAGCGCGAAGTCCGAGGAAGATCCGAACCCGTTCCAATTTGTGGAACCGGAGGACCTGGTGAAGTTCGGCCTGATCCCCGAGCTGATCGGCCGCCTGCCGGTGCTGACCCACGTTGGCCACCTGGACGAGGACGCCCTTGTGCGCGTACTCACCGAGCCGAAGAACTCCCTGGTGCGCCAGTACCAGCGCCTGTTCGACATGGACGGCGTGCGCCTGACCTTCGAGGACGAGGCGCTGCGGGAGATCGCCCAAAAGGCGCTGGCGCGCGAGACCGGCGCTCGCGGCCTGCGGTCCATCATGGAAACCCTACTGCTGCCGACCATGTTCGCCATTCCGGAAGATGAGGAAACCGGCGAGGTCATCATCACCGGCGCATGTGCCCGCGGGGAGGCGGAACCGACCCTGCTGACCCACGAAGAGGTCGCCAAGCGGGATAAGAAGAGCGCCTAGTCGTGATATAGGTCCGATGGCGCCGAGGGGGCGTCATCAACCTCTTCATCCTCGTGCCGCGCATGGTGGTAGAGCGACGCGGCGACCGAGGTACCAATCACCGAAGAATGCGAAGCGTGGGTGTACGACGCGCCCTGGTTGGTGGGCATCGTGGTGGTGAGGAAAGCGATGACCGCATCGCACGTCAGGCTGCGCAGGCCCTCCTCGTTTTCGGGGGCGCTGGAATCCATGCCATACAGAGCGTGGAAAGTCGGCCCCTGGGTGACGGCAAAGGAACACAGTGCGGTGATCAGCGCGTAGGCATCCTCCGCGGACACACCGCTGCGGAAGGCACCAATATCGTGGCCGCGCATCAGCACGCGATCCAGGTGCAACACCACCGGGGAATCTTCCAGTACGCCCACGCGGTGGACAAGCTCCGGATCGCCCAGCAGGTTCTCCGCAACAATCAAGCGCACAGCGTCCGGGTGGGTGGCAAAGCGCGTGTAGGTGGCGGCGACGAGCTTGCGCATCTCGCGGACAGGGGAGCTATCCATCTCCGGGTTGTCATACCCATTTAGCGGCACGGGCCAGATGGAGGAGTGGGCGTAACGCAGCGCCTCCTCGTACAGGCGAGCCGGGGAATCCAGTAGCTCGCAGTTCTGCGGCAGGCGTGCGGCCTGGGTGATCGCGGCCAGGTGCTCAGGAGTGAATGCGGCACCGACCCGGATGGCGATGGTCACGGCGGTGTTCATGGCCTGGATGTACTGCTGTTCGCCGAGGCCATACCAGGCCGCAGAGGCGGGAAGGTGGGGCTTATTCTGCACCAATTCAGTTTATCTATGAAGAGGCTGAGCCTGCAGCGATGTGCAGTTAATCCAGGCTCGTGCGGGGGTGGTTTGACGTGCGAGTGCAGTGAGAGTGCAGGGTGTCGGGCAGGTTATTACAGTAGGGAGAGGATTTAAGAAAACTCTCACCAACGCATTGCTTAAGGAGCCCCGCGTGACCACCAACAACCAGAATGCCGTTACCGTCACCGTCACGGGTGCCGGCGGCCAGATCGGCTACTCCCTGCTGTTCCGCATCGCCAAGGGGGAGGTCTTCGGCGACCGCGTAGTGAACCTGCGCCTGCTGGAGACCGAGCAGGGCCTGCAGGCCGCACGCGGCGTGGCCCTGGAACTGGCCGACTGCGCCTTCCCGCTGCTGGGGGAGGTTACCATCACCACCGAACTCGACGAGGGCTTCAAGGATGCCAACGCAGTCTTCCTGGTGGGCGCCAAGCCCCGCCAGAAGGGCGAGGAGCGCGCCGACCTGCTGGCCGCCAACGGCAAGATCTTCGGCCCGCAGGGCAAGGCGATCGCCGAGCACGCCGCCGATGATGTCCGCGTGATTGTCGTCGGCAACCCGGCCAACACCAACGCGGCGATCGTTGCGGCCCACGCAGAGGGCCTCGACCCGCGCCGCGTTACCGCCCTGACCCGCCTGGATCACAACCGTGGCCTGGCGCAGGTGGCGGACAAGCTGGGCGTGGCCGTGCGCGACTTGAAGAACATGACCGTCTGGGGCAACCACTCCGCCTCCCAGTTCCCGGACGTTACGGAGCTGACGCTGAACGGTGAGAAGGTCGCTGACAAGCTGGATGCGGCGTGGGTAAACGACGAGTTCATTCCGCGCGTAGCCAAGCGCGGTGCGGAGATCATCGAGGTCCGCGGGCGCTCCTCGGCAGCCTCCGCAGCCAGCGGCGCGCTGGATCACATGCGCGACTGGGTGCACGGCACCGCTGAAGGCGACTGGGTTTCCGTCGCACTGCCTTCCGACGGCTCCTACGGAATCCCGGAGGGCCTGGTGTTCTCCTTCCCCTGCCGCTCCGTCAACGGCGAGTGGGAGATCGTGCAGGGGCTGGACATCAGCCCGGCGCAGCAGGAGCGCATCGACGCAAACATCAAGGAGCTGCAGGAGGAAAAGGCCGCGGTTGTGGAAGCTGGCCTGCTGTAATTTCGGATAGTTTTTCTGTAGTTTCCTAAAGAAAAACTTTTTTCTGCATATCGCCACCCGGCCGCCTGGTCGGGTGGTTTTATGTTAGGCATGACAAATCCCACTGAATCTACCGAATCCACGGACACCACAGCCCCGATCCACTCCCAACCGCTCCAGCACTCGCTTTTTAGCCAGCTCACCGCCCGCGCCGGGTGGCTGCTGCCCGCGATCCCCGAGCCGGTTCTGCGGATCTTCGGCTCCCGTACCAACTCCGACGGTGATCGTCTGGATTCCGACGTACGCGCCTCTAGCCTGGTCACCGACCTGATGCACCCGGCGGACTATTCCCAGCAGTCCGTCGAGGCCACCCGCGCGGTTGTGGAGGACGCCGCGTACATGGCCGGCGGGCACGTCACCCAGGTCGGTTCCGTAGTGGAGGAGCGGATCCGGGGCGTGCGCGTGCGCCACTACCGTCCCACCGGTGCGGTTTCGCCGGACGAGGACCTGCCCACCCTGGTGTACTTCCACGGCGGCGGCTGGGTGGTCGGCTCCCTCGATTCGCACGATTCCACCTGCCGCTGGCTGTGTGAAGCTGCCCGCGTGGCCGTGCTCTCCGTGGACTACCGCCTGGCTCCGGAGCATCCTTTCCCCGCCGCGCCGGACGACTGCTGTGCTGTTGTTGATGCGGCCATGGCGGGCGAGGTTAAGGGCGTCAATAAGAATAGGGTGGCCGTTGGCGGCGATTCCGCGGGAGGCAACCTGGCTGCCGTGGTGTGCCTGCGCCGTAAGCGCGAAGGCCAGGAACAGCCGCGTGCACAGCTGCTGTTTGTGCCGGTCACGGACCTTTCCAGACTGGATACGCCCAGCCACAAGGAGTTCTCCAAGGGGTACTTCCTCACTCAGGCGCAGATGCAGTGGTATCGCGACCAGTACCTCACCGACGACGTGCAGCGGCTGGACCCGGACGTTTCACCCCTGCTCTCCGAGGACGTCAGCGGGGTGGCTCCGGCCTATGTCGCCGTCGCTGGGTTCGATCCGCTGCGCGACGAGGGCACGGCCTATGCCGAGAAGCTGCGGGAGGCAGGTGTGCCCGTTTCTTTCCGACGCCACCCCGGCCTGATCCACCCCTTCGTGAATTCTTCGGGCGTGTGGCGTAACTCCGGGCGGGCGTTGGACGAGGCTGCGGGTGTGTTGCGGGCGATGCTCGAGATGTAAACGCGCAGTGGGTGAGCGGGTGGTAGGCGGGGTGTATGCCCTGTCCGGGCCGTCTACTAGACTTGGCAGACGTGAGTGACTCCAGTTCTAAGGCAAATGGCTCTAACCCGATTGGTGCCGACCGCTCGGCACAGCTACCCGCGGCATGGGACCCCGCCGCAGTAGAGGAAAACCTCTACCAGGGGTGGGTGGATTCCGGCTATTTTAAGGCCGATCCTTCCAGCGACAAGCCGCCCTTCAGCATTGTGCTTCCGCCGCCGAACGTGACCGGCCAGCTGCACATGGGCCACGCGCTGGACCACACGCTGATGGATGCGATGGCCCGCCGCAAGCGCATGCAGGGCTTCGAGGTTCTGTGGCTGCCCGGCTCCGACCACGCGGGCATCGCCACGCAGACGAAGGTCGAGGCCAGCCTGAAGGAAACTGAGGGCAAGGACCGCTTCGACTACGGTCGCGAGGATTTCGTGGAGAAGGTCTGGGAGTGGAAGGACCAGTACGGTGGCGTGATCCAGCGCCAGATGCGCGCCATCGGTGATTCCGTGGATTGGTCGCGCGAGCGCTTTACCCTGGACGATGGACTGTCCCGCGCCGTGCAGACGATGTTCAAGGAGCTTTTTGACGCAGGCCTGATCTACCGCGCGAATCGCATGGTGAACTGGTCGCCGGTGCTGCAGACTGCGATCTCCGACATCGAGGTTGTGTACTCCGATGACGAGGGCGAGCTAGTGAGCATCCGCTATGGCTCGCTGGACGATTCCGAGCCGCACGTGGTCGTGGCGACCACTCGTGTGGAGACGATGCTGGGCGATGTGGCCGTTGCCGTGCACCCGGAGGACGAGCGCTACGCGGACCTGGTGGGCAAGACCCTGCCGCACCCGTTCCTGCCGGACCGGCAGATGATCGTGGTGGCCGACGACTACGTGGACCCGGAGTTCGGCACCGGTGCGGTGAAGATCACCCCGGCGCACGACCCGAACGACTTTGCGATGGGCCAGCGCCACGATTTGCCGATGCCGGTGATCATGGACGAGACCGGCCACATTGCGAACACCGGCACTGAGTTCGACGGCATGGAGCGCTACGAGGCGCGCGAGAAAATCCGCCTGGCGCTGGAGGAGCAGGGGCGCATCGTTGCCCGCAAGTTCCCCTACGTGCACAGCGTGGGCCACTCCGAGCGCTCCAAGGAGGCCGTGGAGCCGCGCCTGTCCGAGCAGTGGTTCGTCAAGGTGGAAGAGCTGGCGAAGATGTCCGGCGACGCCATCCGCTCCGGCGACTCGGTGATCCACCCGTCCTCCCAGGAGCCGCGCTGGTTCGACTGGGTGGACGACATGCACGACTGGTGCATTTCCCGCCAGCTGTGGTGGGGCCACCGCATTCCGATTTGGTACGGCCCGAACGGCGAGATCGTGTGCTGCGGCCCGGACGACGAAGCCCCGACGGGCGAGGGCTGGCGCCAGGACGAGGACGTGCTGGATACCTGGTTCAGCTCCGCCCTATGGCCGTTCTCCACGATGGGCTGGCCGGAGAAGACCCCGGAACTGGAGAAGTTCTACCCAACCAGCGTGCTGGTGACGGGCTACGACATTTTGTTCTTCTGGGTCGCCCGCATGATGATGTTCGCCACCTTCGCCTCCAAGCACACCCCAGAGGTGCTGGGCACCGGCAAGGATGGCCGCCCGCAAATTCCGTTCAAGGACATCTTCCTGCACGGCCTGGTGCGCGACGAGCACGGCCGCAAGATGTCGAAGTCCCTGGGCAACGGCATCGACCCGATGGACTGGGTGCGCGACTACGGCGCGGATGCGCTGCGCTTCACCCTGGCGCGCGGCGCTAACCCGGGCTCCGACCTGCCGGTGGGTGAGGATGCCGCACAGTCCTCCCGTAACTTCGCCACCAAGCTGTACAACGCCACCAAGTTCGCCCTGATGAACGGCGCACGCGTGGGCGAGCTTCCTGCCCGCGAGACCCTGACGGATGCCGACCGCTGGATCCTGGACCGCCTGGAAGAGGTTCGCCAGCTGGTGGACGACGCGCTGGACCGCTACGAGTTCTCCCTGGCGAACGAGAACCTGTACCGCTTCGCCTGGGGCGAGTTCTGCGACTGGTACTTGGAGATCGCCAAGGTGCAGATCCCGCGCGATTGGGACAGTGCCACGGAAGAACAGGTCCAGCGGGGCATCAACACCCAGATCGTGCTGGGGCGCGTGCTGGATGCGGTGCTGCGCCTGCTGCACCCCGCCATGCCCTTCGTGACCGAGACGCTGTGGAAGGCGCTGACCGACGGGGAAGAGGGCTACTCCGACTCCCTGGTCACCGCCGACTGGCCGACTGCAGACCTCACCAACGGTGGGGCGCAGACTGATGCCGATGCGGTACGCCGCATGGCGGACGTGGACAAGCTAGTCACCGAGCTGCGCCGTTTCCGCAGCGACCAGGGTGTGAAGCCCTCCCAGAAGGTGCCCGCCGCCCTGGACTTCGCCGCCGCTGACCTGGCTGACCTCGAGGAGGCCGTGCGCTCCTTGGTGCGCCTGGAAACCCCGGAGGAAAGCTTCGCGGAGACCGCATCCATCGAGGTGCGCCTGTCCCAGGCCACCATCGCCGTGCAGCTGGATACCTCCGGCACCGTCGACGTTGCCGCGGAGCGCAAGCGCCTGGAGAAGGATCTCGCGGCAGCTCAGAAGGAGCTAGACAACGCGGCGAAGAAGCTGGGCAACGAAAACTTCCTGTCCAAGGCTCCGGAGAAGGTCGTCGAAGGAATCCGCGAACGCCAGCGCGTCGCACAGGAGGAATTCGAGCGCATCACTGCCCGCCTGGAAGGCCTGCCAAAGGCATGAGCGATAGCTACCCGGAAGAGGTCACGCTCGACGATGCAGGCCTAGCCCTGCCTATCGACGGTGTGGGTGCGGATGAGGCCGAGGTGGCGTCAGTACAAGAACGTCCCATTACGCCCGAAGACCTGGCCGCGCTGGCGGAGGTCGACGCGGAGCTGAACCAGCGCTGGCCGGAGACGAAAATCGACCCGACGCTCGAGCGCGTCGAGATGCTGATGGACCTGCTCGGCCACCCAGAGCGTGCGTTCCCGGTGATCCACGTGGCGGGAACCAACGGCAAGACCTCCGTGGTGCGGATGATCGAATCGCTGATGCGTGCGTTCCACCGTCGCACCGGGCGGACAACCAGCCCGCACCTGCAGATCGTCACCGAACGCATCGCCATCGACGGCAAGCCGCTACACCCACGCGACTACGTGGATACGTGGCGCGACATCCAGCCGATGGTGGAAATGGTGGACGCGAAGAGCCAGGCCGAAGGCGGCCCGCAGATGAGCAAGTTCGAGGTGCTGGTGGCCATGGCCTACGCGGCCTTCGCCGATGCGCCAGTGGACGTTGCTGTTGTGGAGACCGGAATGGGCGGGCGCTGGGACGCGACAAACGTGGTGAACTCCGACGTAGCCGTGATCACCCCGATCGGGCTGGACCACACGGACTACCTGGGCGACACGCTAGAGGACATCGCGGGCGAGAAGGCGGGCATCATCAAGGCCCGCTGGGATGCCGACGATCTGCTCACCCCGCCAGATAACGTGACCGTTGTCGCCGAGCAGGAGCCAGCGGCCATGCGAGTACTGCTGGAGGAGGCCGTGGCGAAGGATTCCGCCGTCGCCCGCGCCGGGAGCGAGTTCGGTGTGCTCTCCAGCCAGATCGCCGTCGGTGGGCAGACCGTGACCATTCGCGGCCTGGCCGGCGAGTACTCGGACATCTTCCTGCCGCTTTCCGGGGAGCACCAGGCGCGCAACGCCGCCGTGGCCCTGGCTGCCGTGGAGGCGTTCTTCGGGGCCGGTGCCGAGCGGCAGCTGGACGTGGACACGGTGCGGGAGGGCTTCGCCTCCGTCGCCTCGCCCGGCCGCCTGGAGCGCGTGCGCTCTACCCCGAGCGTGTTTATCGACGCCTCGCACAACCCCCACGGGGCGAAAGCCCTGGCCGCGGCCATCGATCGCGACTTCGAGTTCCGCCGACTGGTCGGCGTAGTCGGCGTGCTGGGGGACAAGGATGCCCGCGGCATCCTGGCCGCCCTGGAACCGGTGATGGACGAGGTCGTGGTGACGGAGGTGAACTCCCCGCGTGCCCTGCCGGTCGACGTGCTGGCCGAGTACGCGCGGGATGCCTTCGGCGAGGAGCGCGTGCACGTGGCCGGGAACCTGCCAGGTGCCGTGGAGATCGCCACCCAACTAGCCGAGGACGACGAGGACGGCGTGCTCTCCGGCGCTGGCGTGCTGATCACCGGCTCGGTGGTGACGGCCGGGGAGGCTCGCACGCTATTCGGCAAGGAACCGGCGTAGGCGCTGGCAGAATTTTTTAAACGGAAGATCTACCAAGGAGCTGCAGAATCGTGGCACAGAACCCGCACAACCGCATTAGGGCAGGGGAGGGCAGTGGGCACAGTGGGCACAGTGGGCACAGCGAGTACGGCCCGCTAGGCCCCGGCCACGTCCCGGCCAACGATCCGATGAAGGGGCTGCGCGGCGTGATGGCCGGAACGCACATCATGGAAGCCATCGTGATCCTACTGGTGCTGACCGTCATTACCCGCGTGGACGCAGGCTCCGGCGCCACAACCTTCAACATGACCTATGTGATCGGCCTGGGGGTTGCGATGGTCGTCGCTGCCTTCCTGCAGAAGGCCAAGTGGGCCGACTGGTTGAATATTGCCCTGCAGGTGCTGGCGATCGCGGGCTTTATCGTGCACCCGGCGATGGGTGCGATGGGTGTCATCTTTGCTCTGTGCTGGTGGTACATCTACCACCTGCGATCCAACCTGATGCGCCGCATGGAGCGCGGCCTGCTGCCCTCGCAGCACCTCGATGAGGAAGGTAACGTGCGGCGCCCGGCTACCCCCGCTGACTAGTCTTCACGACGCCACATTCGCACCGCTTTTAACACCAGTAACACTTACCTGGGAATACCCTTAAATAGGGGTAAGTCTCCTGCTACCCCCGAATGTGGTTTATTATCCGGTGCATGACGTTAACGCGCCGTGCATTTTTCCGTTCTTCCACCGCTCTGGGGGCCGTCGTTGGTGGCTCCCTCCTCTTCGCCAACCGCAACAACATGGGGGTCTTCTCCTCCGCCAACGACGCACTCCCCGGTGTAGATCCCGCCGGAGCTGCCGGCGCACCGACCCCTGCCGAGCTAGAGGGATTCACCGGGACGGGAATCGGCGTCAACCAAAAGGGCGAGCTACCCGGGGGCACCGGGTACCTCACGATCACCTTTGCGCCCGCAGCGACCGAGGCGACACAGGCGACCCTGCGCTTCGAGTTCCCAGACGGCCGTACCGAGGATCACGTGGTGCAGCCCGAGGCACACGACCGCGAGGGCGATGATTCCGAACTGAAGTCCGAGCCCGTAGAGCTGCCCGAGGGTGCCACTGCCGTGTGGCTGCCCGGTGAGGTCAACGACCCGGCGACGCGCTTATTCCTCCACATTGTGGAGGCTCCGCAGGGGCAGGAAGAGCAGATCTTCGGCGCGGGCATTGCACCCTACGCTGCACCGATGGGGCTGCCCTCCAACCCGGCTGAACTGCAAAGCAGCCTGGAGACCGGAGCTGCGGGTCTGGCTGGCTCCCTGGCACTGGCGGGCACCATCGCCGGAATCCTGCATTCAAGTGGCCTGGCCAACCCGGGTGCTCCGGCTCCGGGTGGCGGCGCCGGCATCGGCGGTGCGAACGTGATCAACGGCCTGCGCGTGGTTTCCCGCCGCGAGTGGGGTGCCAACGAGTCGCTGATGGGGTGGACTCCCCGCTTCACCCGCGCGCAGCTCATCACCGTGCACCACACGGCGATGGCCACCCCTGTCAATGGCGACTACGCTGCGAACGTCCGCAGCATCTACGCCTTCCACGCCTCCCGGGCGAACGGTGGGCGCGGCTGGGGCGACATCGGCTACCACCTGCTGATCGCCCCGGATGGCACCGTGTTCCAGGGACGTACTACCGGCACGGATGGCCAGGCGGTCTTCCAATCCGGCAGCCTGGGTGCATCCCCTATGTCCGTCACCGCAGGTCACGTCTACAACGCGAACGACGGAAACATCGGTGTGTGCCTGCTGGGGAACTTCATGCAGCAGGCTCCCACTCCCGCCGCCATTAACTCCCTGGTGCGCGTTCTTGGCCACCTGTGCCGTGGGCTGGGCTTGGACCCGCGCGGCCACGTCCGCTACGTGAACAACGCGGCTCGGCTGAACCTGACCCGTCGCACGATCACCGGCCACCGTGACTGGGGCGACGTCTCCACTGCGACCGCGTGCCCGGGTGACCGTGCATACGCGCTGATGAATCAGGTGCGCAGCCGCGTGTAGCGCTGGGGTGTCGCGGCGCTGTGGTGCCGTGACGCCACGTGTAGAATCACTGACATGACTGAACGCACTCTGATTCTGATTAAGCCCGACGGCGTTAAGAACGGCCACGTGGGCGAAATTATCTCCCGCATCGAAAAGAAGGGTCTGAAGCTCGTGGAGCTGGACCTGCGTACCGCTGACCGCGAGACCGCGGAGAAGCACTACGCTGAGCACTCCGACAAGCCTTTCTTCGGCGAGCTGGTGGATTTCATCACCTCCGCTCCGCTGGTTGCGGGCATTGTTGAGGGCGAGTCCGCCATCGCCGCTTGGCGTCAGCTGGCCGGTGGCACCCACCCGGTGGAGAAGGCCACTCCGGGTACCATCCGCGGCGACTTCGCCCTGACCGTTGGCGAGAACGTTGTCCACGGCTCCGACTCCCCGGAGTCCGCTGAGCGCGAGATCGGCATCTGGTTCCCGAACCTGTAAGAAGGCTAGACAAGTAAACCGCGGGCGCAGCGCGTCCGCGGTTTTTGCGTATCTGGGGCTTATGTCCGGGGCTTAAGGGTTAGCCGCTGTGGCGTTCCTGGAAGTCTTGCGAGCCTTCCTCCGTCAGTGTGACCCAGTTCCGCGCTCCATCAGCCGAGCGCAGCTCTCGGATCTTCACGGCCTTGTCTTGCTTGACCAGTTTGTCCAGCGCCTCGTTCACGCTGTGAGCGGTCCAGCCGTAGTGCGACAGATCCTCCTTCAGGGTGTCGCTCAGAATCTGCAGGCCGCCCGGCACGCAGCGGCGGCAGTAGAGGAATGCCTGCAGCCATTCGGTGGGGGCCTCAATCTTCATATCCCGCCCCAGCTTCTTCGGATCGGTGTAGCGGGCGGGACGCCAGGCGTCAAAAGTAACGACCCAGTACATCAACCCGACAGTGACCAACGCGGCAATAGCGGCGAAGCCCCATCTGCTCTGGCCGCTAAACATGCTTGCGGTCTGCGATAGGCCGAAAACGAGTGCAATCACCAGCACTAGGCGGCCTTCCTCTTTCCAGCTAAAGGGTGTGCGGGCGGCTTCGGCGTCTGTCTTCATGGGGGAATAGTCGTTGCCTCTCACGCCGCTTCGCCGCAGGTAGCGCCACCACACGACGCAGGCGGCGACGGCGGTGGCGAGGATCCCCAGTGCCGGCAATGGCCCGGTGACCGGCGCACAGAGGATGAACATCATCAGCGCGAAAATCAGCGAAACCACGAACTGAGCGGCTTTGCTGGGGCGCATGCCGTTTTGGACATCGGTGAGCACTGTCTGGTCAAAGGCGACGGAGGGTTGGGAGGGGTTGGGCATAGCGTTCAGCGTAACAGCCGCGCACTTGCACACAGGGTTGTCGGATGGGTTGTCGGATGGACACGCGACGATATGAGACAATGGGGGACAGATCGGATGCCCACAACGACGATGCGGCATGGCGATCAGGAAAACTTTGAAGACTTTAAAAGGAGATTTCGTGGCGACTATCAGCCCGGAAATTGCAGCTCAGGCTGCGAAAATTGATCGAGAGAGTGTGGGGGAGAAGGTTCGCGTCCACACCGTTGCCAAGCAGTTGGGGATCCGCGCGACGGACTTCCTGGCCATTCTGGCGGACCACGGCATTGAGGGGAAGAAGACGGCCTCGTCGCTGACTCAGGCGCAGGTCTTTTCTGTTTTGGACGCCCTCAGTGCCAACTCTGAACCATCTCAGGAAGACGAGAAGCCTGCGGAGGCGGAAGCTTCCGAGGATTCTGCAGCTGAGGAGCCGAAGAAGGAAGCAAAGAAGCCTGCGAAGAAGACGGCAAAGAAGGCCACCAAGAAGACGGCAAAGAAGTCGGCGAAGAAGACTGCGAAGAAGACTGCGAAGCGCACTGTAAAGAAGTCGGCCAAGAAGGCAGAACCCGAGCAGAAGCCGGAGCAGGCTGAGGAGGCCGTGAAGTCCGAACCGGAGAAGGCTCAGGAAGAGAACTCCGTGCCGAAGCCGGTTCGCCGCCGCCGAGTCCGCCGAGTTGTACGCCGCGTGGGAAGTGCGCGCCGGGCGGAGGAGCGGGCGTCACAAGAAAAGGGCGACCCGAACACCAAGCCCGAAGAAACCCCCGCGAAGAACGTCGCGCCCGAGGATCTGCACCCGGCCGAGCGCTCTACCGAAGACCTGGTGGACGAGCCGGTGAAGATGAAGGGCTCCACCCGCCTCGAATCGC
>NZ_CALLDG010000153.1 GCF_937999985.1 uncultured Corynebacterium sp. | reverse complement strand
TGCTCCAGCAGGGTGGCCTGGGCTGCATCGCCGCCCTGTTGCGGCTCTGTCTTTCCTGCCATTACTGCAGATCCTCGCCCAGGTTCCGGGTAGCTCCCTGGGATTCGGCACTCTGGCGGTGAGCCAGCTCCTGCAGCTGCTCCTGCAGAGCATCCGCCATGGCCTGCGGCATCAACACCGGCAAAGGCTGGCCAGCCGGAATTGGGTCGCTGCCGCGGCGGATAAAGGTACGTGCGACGATCTCCCGGGCCACCTTGGCCAACTCGTCCGCCTTGGACTTCTCTCCGGCCAGCGTCGCCCGGAACATCCAACGCGGTCCGTTCACGCCGATCAGGCGCATCTGCCCTTCACCGGCTACCGCGCAGATTTCCTGGCCCCACGGACCTTCCTCGACATGGACGTCCAGGCCGTCCTTCGTCATGCCCGCGACCGTCTCCTCGACAGACTCGGCCCACAGGTCACCGTTTCGCGGTGCAGCGAAGGCAATCGGGGTGATGCGCCCACCATCGATCTCCAGGTGAATCATCTGCGGCCCCTCTGGCCCCATATCCACCTTGACCTCACCGCCGTGCGGCACCGGAATGAGCATGGAGCCCAGATCCAAAGCCCCCGCGGCAAAATCCGAGAAGTCGAAGTCCTGGAAGTTCACCGTGTCGCCGTCAAACGGGCCAAAGTCGTTTTCTGGCTGACCTTGCTGCGGCTGAACAGCTTCCTCTACTTGATTCTTGTCGTCATTATTCTTGCGACCAAACATCTCAAAACTCCGTCTTCTGTTGGCTTCTTAAGTTACTTCGAGTGCAGCTAAGCGTTGCGAGCCTAAACCCCAGTGGAGCCATAGCCGGACTCGCCCCGAACGGTCTCCCCCAGTTGCTCTACGCTCTCGACCTCTTCGACGTCGCACAGGCTGACTTCCTGCACCAGCAACTGTGCAATCCGCTCCCCGCGCGCCAATTCAATGGGCTGATCAGGATCCAGGTTGATCAGGCATACTTTGATCTCACCGCGATAGTCCGCATCAATCGTCCCCGGGGCATTGACGATGGAAAGCCCCTTTTTCAGCGCGAGCCCACTGCGCGGGTGCACCAGCCCCACTGTGCCTACAGGCAATGCGATGGCGATGCCTGTGCCGACCAGCTCCCGATGCCCAGGGGCAATGGTCACATCCTGGGCCGTGTACAGATCGATGCCGGCATCCGTCGCGTGGGCGCGGCGCGGCAAGGGCAGCTCCTTGTCCAGGCGAACGATACGCAGCGGGGCGTCATTTCCGGTTTGTCCATTTTGCTTAAGGGTCACGGTCACCAAGACTACAAGTACCCAACCGAAGTTACGATGTCCGAACCCCCAAGGGCTAGAATTACTAGGCAGCACGCAAAGCGAACAGATCTATCAGGAGATATTCAATTGGCATCGGACACTCAGCAGGAAAAGCTGCTGTATTCGGAGCACCAGCGCGTACCCCTAGTGTGGTGGCTGTTCGCCGCGGGCGTAGTCGCAATCATTGCGTGGCAGGCGCAGATGGGCCGTCCGATGTGGACCTTCTACGTCGCCCTCGTGGTTTCCGGCGCGCTGGCAGTGTGGGCGCTGATTTACTTTTCCCGCACCAAGGTGGAGGTCACGGAAGATAGCTCCGGCGAGCGTTGGTTGCACGTCGGCCCGGCAAAACTCCCCGCAAGTGTGGTCAGCCGCAGCCTAGTTATTCCCCCTACCGCCAAGCGCGCCGCTATGGGCCGCCAACTGGATCCGGCCGCCTATGTTGTGCACAAGAACTGGATTCCGACGATGGCGATGCTCGTCCTGGACGATCCGGACGACCCAACCCCCTACTGGCTAATCTCCACTAAGGAACCTCAGGAGGTTCTGGAGCAGCTTGGTCGCCCGATCTACTAAAGCAGATTGCTAAGCGGCTTAAGCAACCTAAGCAATTCAAGCGCAGTCCTTGCAGATGTACTCGCCGTCGGCGACAGTTTCTGCGATGCAGCTGCGGTGCTGCACCAGGAAGCACACGCTGCAGGTGAACTCGTCGCTCTGGCGCGGGATTACAGAACCGGACAGCTCTTCGCCGGAAAGGTCCGCCATGGGTACGTCGAAGGGCTCGACGATCTCTCCATCATCCGTATCGGAAACTGACGGTTCGGCCTTCTCTGCGGCCTTCAGACCCTCCAGGGAGTCGGTCTCGATGTCGTCTTCGGAACGTCGGCGCGGCGCGTCGTAGTCAGTGGCCATATTGGGTCCTTACTTACGTCGGTTGTGTCGATCTGATGGAGTGCAAAATAGCCAGCGGGGCTGGCTGAAAATTGCCTAAATTCGTCTCACTGTTCGCGGATCCTAGAGCACATGCACACCCCTTGTCACCTTCACGCGCGCACTGGCGCCCGATTGGGGTAAAAGGCTCCCCCCGCGGCTATTCCACCAGCAGTTCAGCCAGCTCCGCAGCCACCCCCGGCTTCGCTGCCAATACAAGCGCCTTCGCCTCCTTCGTAACGTCATAATCCGGGGCCACGCTAATGGCTCCGGCACGCGCGGCAATCAGACACCCCGCAGCGTGGTCCCACGGGCCCAACCCGTGTTCAAAGTAGGCATCCACTTCTCCACTTGCCACACGGCACAGGTCCAGTGCGGCCGAGCCGATCCGTCGTATATCGCGGACCTCCGGCAGAAGGCGGGTCAGCCGCTCCGCCTGGCGACGGCGGTCCTCGGCCACATACGAAAAGCCGGTCGCGACCAGCGCCTTCCTCAGTGCTCCACCAGGCGCTGCCTCCTGCTCCGCTGGTTCCACGCGCAGGGTATCGGCCGCGGCATTATCGGCACTGTCCTTCAAGCGCCGCGCCGGCCCACCCGCATGCGCCACATAGACAACCTGGCCTGTCACGTCCACCACCACGCCGGCTACTGGCTGCCTGTCCACAACTGCGGCGATGCTCACGGCATAGGCCGGAACCCCGTAGAGGAAGTTCACTGTTCCATCGATCGGATCGACGATCCAGAGAACCTCCCCCGGGGCACTTTCCGCGCTACTCAGGCCGCTTTCCTCGCCGAGCACGCGGGATCCGGGCACCCGCTGCAGCAGCTGCTCTGCAATGAGTTTCTCACTGGCCTGGTCTACCTCCGTCACCGGATCCACCTCGGAGGTCTTCGTCCCCACCACGCCGACGTGACCGTGCTCGTCGGCGAGTTCGCCACGACGGCGTCGAACAAGGACGGCCGCCTCACACGCCACCTCGAGCGCTACCGCCTCCAGGTCAGCAGGGCTAAAGGTTCTTTCTCTTGTGGACGCACCAGCCTCCCCCGCCGTCGACACCTCGTCGAACACTCGCTGGGGCGCCTGGTTGGATTCTGCCCGCTGGAGAATCGTCGCTACCTCACGCGCCTTAGCGCTCATAGTTGCTGAACCCGTGTTTTCCATGCTCTCCACATTGCCATTCTTGGCCATTCTTGGCAGCCGCCCTTAATGCTGAGCGCAGCCCAATATCTTCAAGGTAGTGTTGTGGGCATGACTGAGGACAAGGCAGAGCAGAACCTGAGTTTCGGCGTAGACATCGGTGGATCCGGTGTGAAAGGCGCCGTAGTAGACCTCAACACCGGCGAGCTGGTCACCGAGCGTTTTAAGATCCTCACCCCGAAGCCCTCCACCCCGGATGCAGTGGCGGAGGTCGTGCGCAAGCTGATGGACATGGCCGAATGGGACGGTCCGGTGGGTATCACGGTGCCCGCCGTAGTCAAAGACCAGAAGGCTCGCTCCGCGGCGAACATCGACAAGTCGTGGATCGATACCGATATGCAGGAGCTGTTCAAGCGCCACCTCGGCGAGCGGGAGATCGCTGTTCTTAATGACGCCGACGCGGCGGGATTGGCGGAAGTCAAGTACGGCGAGGAAAGCGCAAAGGAAGGCGCGGTGCTGATGCTCACTTTCGGAACCGGCATCGGCTCGGCCATGCTGTGTGATGGAAACCTGTTCCCTAACTCCGAGCTCGGCCACCTGCCCCACGACGAGAACGGTGACGTTGAGTGGTATGCCAGCTCCGCGGCGAAAGACCGCGAGGAGCTGTCCTATAAGAAGTGGGCCGCGCGCGTGGACGAGGTTCTGCACACCTACAGCGCTCTGTTCAGCCCGAAGACGTTTATCGTCGGCGGCGGTATTTCTCGCAAGGCCGACAAGTGGGTTCCGCTGCTGACTGTCGAAGAGGAAGTTATCCCGGCGAAGCTGCGCAATCAGGCGGGCATTATCGGCGCTGCAATGGCCGTACAGGATGGCATCAAGCCCTAGTCCCCGCTAGAAAGCAACCGCTCTATACCAGGGATGGTTGCAACGCCATGCTGCAATTTGAGTTATAATGGGCGGTCGATTAGCACAGCAGGGGTTTCAACGACCCTCCTAGACCATCCGGTTGCGGGTATGCCGCAACCCGGTGCACCCTAATTCCTTTTCGGAATGTGGCCTTTTAAGGAGGCCATTTCAGTGCACCATGCAATACGAGTGAAAGGGCTTCCGTGGCAGCGAACGACTCGACCACCACCGGCGAAGACAGCACCGAGGGTGTTGTGCGCAAGGTTGCAAAGAAGACGGCAGCGAAGAAAACTGCCCGAAAGGTGGCGAAGAAGTCGACGGTTGCCAAGAAGGCCACCGCGCGGAAGGCTACGACAAAGGCTGCTGAACCCGCTGCCGAGCAGGAGGAGCAGGCGTCCACTCCCGTAAAGAAGGCGGCGAAGAAAACCGCAAAGAAGACTGCCAAGAAGACTGCGCGCAAGGCCGCGAAGAAGACGGCCAAGAAGGCAACCAAGAAAACCGCGAAGAAGACCACGCGCAAGGTTGCTAAGAAGACGGCGAAGAAGACCACCACTAAGCGCGGCACCAAGGCGGCGAAGGCGGCCGAGGAGGTTCTCGAGGAGGACGCAACCGCAGCCGGCACCGCCGCTACTTCGGCCAAGCAGCAGGATGCGCCGGATACCGCGGAAGAGCGAGACGACTTCGACCAAGACGAGGACGCAGACGCTCCGGATGACCTCGATGCGCTCGAGGACATGGATGAGGACGAAGACCTCGACGACCTGGAGGATCTCGACGATCTCGAGGACGATGACGACGACCTCGACGAAGATGACGAGGACGACGACGAAGACTCCGAGGATTCCGATGAGGAAGACGATAAGAAGGACGGCAGCTTCGTCTGGGATGAGGACGAGTCCGCAGCGCTGCGCCAGGCTCGAAAGGATGCCGAGCTCACGGCTTCCGCGGACTCGGTGCGCGCGTATCTGAAGCAGATCGGCAAGGTCGCGCTGCTGAACGCGGAGCAAGAGGTCTCCCTAGCCAAGCGCATCGAGGCCGGCCTTTACGCCGCTTATCGCCTGCAGGAGATCAAGGAGTCGGGCGAGAAGCTCTCTCCGATGCACCGCCGCGACCTGCGCGAGATCGACCGCGACGGGCGCCGCGCTAAAAACCACTTGCTGGAGGCCAACCTGCGCCTCGTGGTGTCGCTGGCTAAGCGCTACACCGGCCGCGGTATGGCGTTCCTGGATCTGATCCAGGAGGGCAATCTGGGTCTTATCCGCGCAGTCGAGAAGTTCGACTACGTGAAGGGCTACAAGTTCTCCACGTACGCCACCTGGTGGATTCGTCAGGCCATCACCCGCGCCATCGCCGACCAGGCCCGCACCATCCGCATCCCGGTGCACATGGTCGAGGTCATCAACAAGCTGGGCCGCATTCAGCGCGAGCTGCTGCAGGACCTGGGCCGCGAGCCCACTCCAGAGGAGCTGGCGCGCGAGATGGACATCACCGTGGACAAGGTGCTGGAGATCCAGCAGTACGCCCGCGAGCCGATTTCCCTGGACCAGACCATCGGCGACGAGGGCGACTCCCAGCTGGGCGACTTCATCGAGGACTCGGAGGCCGTCGTGGCCGTCGATGCGGTCTCGTTCACCCTGCTGCAGGACCAGCTGCAGGATGTGCTGCACACGTTGTCCGAGCGTGAGGCCGGCGTGGTGAAGCTGCGTTTCGGCCTGACCGACGGCATGCCGCGCACTTTAGACGAGATCGGCCAGGTTTACGGAGTTACCCGCGAGCGCATTCGCCAGATCGAGTCGAAGACGATGTCCAAGCTGCGCCACCCGTCGCGGTCCCAGGTGCTGCGCGACTACCTGGATTAGTTCTGGACTAGTTCTGATTGTTCTTCACGCAGTCGGAGAACTCCGTGCCGCGTAGGTCTTCGCAACCCTCCATGCTCTTCATGGCCACCTGGGTGAAGAAGATCGCAATAGCCATGGCCAATACCCCCAGCACCAGGCCAATAATCGCGTAGCTGCGCTGGGTTCCCCTGCGGTTCGCGATAACCACCGACGTGATTCCCACCAGTATCGCCACCGCGGCCACCACGATGCCGATAAGGGGGAACATCGCGGCTGGGATAGACAGGATGCCCACAATCAGGGCGGCCAGGCTCAGCCCGCTGACCTTGCGCGGCGCGATCTTCTGGAGCTCAGCCTCCTGCGCGTTGGACTTATCCAGATCGATGTAGTCTTCTCGAGCCATCGTGCCGTTTCCTTCCCTCCGGGGTCGCTTGCCTCTAGGCATCCGGCGATACACCGCCGTTGCGTGCCGCGGTGTATCTTACCCCACTTTCCCGGTGTCCCCCTTATGAATCCTCACCAGTCTCTTAGGTAAGCAATGCGGTCGCGCAGCTGCTGTGCCGTGCACAGCGCCGTGGACGGCCCGCCGCAGTTTCTCCGCGCATCGTTGTGAATCTGCCCATGTGGTTTGCCGGTGCGGGCGGACTTCATAGACACCAGGGCATTCAGTTCCTTGCGCAGGGCCGGGAGTTCCTCGCTGGCTACGCGCTTATTGCGCAAGTCCGCGCCACTGCCCTCTTCGGCTGGCTTCTGCTTCTCCTGCTTGCGGCGCTCTTCTTCCTTCGCTCGCGCGTCCAACTGCTCGGCTTGGCGCTGACGCAGCAACGTACGCATCTGTTCGGCGTCCAGAAGACCAGGTAGGCCAAGGTATGCCTGCTCCTCCTCCGACCCGCTCAAGGTGGCCGTGCCGTAGGTCGAACCGTCGTAGATGAGACTGTCTAGCTCGGCCTCGGCGCCGACGGACTCGTAGCCCTTGTCCTCCTCGGGCTCGTTCTGCTCCTGGTTGGCCTGCCGTAGCAGCTCGTCGTCCCACCCCTCGTTCTGGCGGTGGGGCTTGCCGAGCACGTGGTTGCGCTGCTGCTCCATCTTGGAGGCCAACTCGAGGAGTACGGACACACTCGGGAGGAAGATTGACGCCGACTCCCCCGGCCGCCTGGAGCGCACGAAACGGCCGATGGCCTGGGCGAAGAACAGTGGTGTGGAGGAGGATGTGGCGTACACGCCCACGGCCAAGCGCGGCACGTCCACGCCCTCGGACACCATGCGCACGGCCACCATCCACTCGTCGGTGCTGGCGGAGAACTCCTTAATGCGTTCGGAAGCCCCCGCCTCGTCGGAGAGCACCACCGTCACCGGGGTGTTGCTGATCCGCTCCAGAATCCGCGCGTAGGCGCGCGCCGTGGTCTTGTCCGTGGCGATCACCAGGCCACCCGCGTCGGGAATGGTCTCGCGCAGCTGCTGCAGGCGCGTCTGCGCGGCATTGAGCACGGCGGGAATCCAGTCGCCCTTGGGATCCAACGCAGTACGCCATGCACGAGCGGTCTGCTCTGCGTTCAGCGGCTCTCCCAGGCGTGCCTCGAACTCCTCGCCGGCGGAGTTGCGCCAGCGGGCCTGACCGGAATATGAAAGGAAAACCACAGGACGAACAACGCCGTCCTTTAGCGCGTCCGCGTAGCCATAGGTGTAGTCGGCGGAGGATACGAGCGCGCCGTCCGCGCCCTCCACTGCTTCGTAGCGTACGAAGGGGATCTGGGAATCGTCGGAGCGGAAGGGCGTACCTGTCAGCGCGAGGCGGCGTTCCACGTGCTCATAGGCCATGCGCACGCCGTCTCCCCAGCTCTTTGCGTCGCCGGCGTGGTGGATCTCGTCCAGGATCACCAATGCCTTCTTAGCGGTGGCTACCTGGTAGTGCTTCGTGGGCTTCATGCCCACCTGGGCATAGGTCACGCACACGCCGTCGTAGGCGTTGTTGAACGGCGAGGAGTTCGTGAACTCGGCGTCGAGTGCGATTCCCCGCTCCGCGGCGGACTGCGCCCACTGCACCTTCAGGTGTTCGGTGGGCACTACGATAACCAGTCGGTCAACCGCACGGGTATCCAGTAGCAACCGTGCAATGGTCAGGGCGAAGGTCGTCTTACCCGCACCCGGGGTCGCCACGGCCAGGAAGTCCTTCGGGCTGGCCTCGACGTACTTGTTCAGTGCCTCCTGCTGCCATAGGCGGAGGTGCTTCACTTCTTGCGCAGCCCCTTGTAGATCTGCTCGCAATCCGGGCAGACAGGCGATCCCGGCTTGGCCTGCTTGCGCACGGGGAAGGTCTCGCCGCACAGAGCCACGACCAGCTTGCCCATCACGGCGGATTCGACGATCTGGTCCTTCTTCACGTAGTGGAAGAACTTCGGTACATCGTCATCCGTCGTCGTATCCGTGTTGACTTCGGGGCGCTCAATCGTTGTCGTACTTGGGTTACTCACAGTTCACCATCATGCCCCTGAATCTGCTTGTTTTCCAGCTGCGTACTAGCGTTAGGTTTATGGCTGATGCACGAAATAGGAAAACGGGAGGTGAATCCCGGGCTAAGCGAGCATCAAGGGTAGAAATTATCACCGATGCCAAGAGTTCGCGTTTGCAGGGATGGCACCACCGTCGCAGGCTCTACGCCGTGCTGCAGCTCCTGCGCATTCCTATCCTCGCCCTCGCAGCATTGGTGATGTTGCTCACCCACAACGCTGCCCTCGCGGTGTGCGTGGCTGCGGTGAGCCTGCCTTTGCCCTGGATCGCCGTGCTGCTGGCCAACGAGTCCGGTCAGGTGGACGAGACCACGAACAAGGTCTACAAGCCCGCCCTCATACGCGAGCAGCGTCGGGCCCAGCGGGCGGCCCTTGCCGGGGAGACTTCCCGCCCCATGCTGGAATCCAACTCCTCGCATCCGGAGATCATCGAGTACAACCCCGATCAGTCCTCTTCCTAGCACTGACTCATCAAGGAACTTCAATGCCCTACCTTCCCCTGTGCACGCCCGGTAAAGCCACTGAACAGCTGGTTCGCACTCTCGTCGAGCGAGGTTACGGCTCTGGGTTGATCTTGGAGGCGCTCGGCGTGGAGGGAGTGGCCGCCGCCCAATCGGGTTCGCCCGCGGCCGCCACGTGGCACCTGTCGCGGCGCGGGTCCGTGGCCGCCCAGCTCGTCGCCGCTGTCTATTTACGACGCCCCCAGCCCGCAACCTTCTTCCAGGATCTCTTCGGGGCCGAGACCACCTCTGGCTTAGTGGCGGAGCATACGCTGATCCCCGTGAAGCAGCAATCTGCGCAATACGCAGATGACAGTGCAGAACTACTACGCCTGAACCTCGACATCCGCCCCGCTCACCACCCAGCCCACGGCGACGCTGAGGTGCTGGTTCTCTCGGATCCGGATGCTTCCTTGGAAGAGCGCGTTCCCGGCCCGGGTCACGTTCCTGGAGTCGGCAACGCTCCCCTGTCGCTACTCAACTCCATCCCCCAGCTGCCTGCAAATGCAAGGGTGCTGGACCTCGGCACGGGCTCCGGCGTACTCGCATTGGTGCTGGCCGCTAACGCCGGAGCCGAGCCACCAAAAATTTTTGGCAGCGACATCCACGCCCGCGCCCTGGCTTACGCCCGCGTGGCCGCCGCTGCACAAGATCTGGAATCACCGTTGGTCAACTGGGTGCAGGGCTCATGGTTCGAGCCCTTTAGCGCTCAGTCCACCAACGCTCAGCCCTTCGACGTCATCGTCGCCAACCCTCCCTTCGTCATCGGCCCTTCCGTGGATCTGGATGCGGAAGAAGGGCACGTGTACCGCGACTCCGGCCTGCCACTCGACGCAGCCAGCAAGCTAGTGGTCGAACAATCAGTTCAGCACCTTGCGCCGGGAGGCCACGCGCACCTGCTGATCGGCTGGGCGCTCGGCGAAGAAGGCAGCGATGCTGCCAGCTCCGCCGCCGAACGGATCCTCGGCTGGCTGCCCGACGAGGGCGCCCGCGCCTGGGTGCTGCAGCGCGACGAGGTGGACGTTGCCACTTACGTGACCACCTGGCTGCGCGATGAAAGCATCGACCCCCGGAGCACCGCGGGCCAACTACGCACCACGGAATGGCTGGACTTCTTCGCCCGCCACCAGATCACCCGCATCGGCCTGGGCTGGATCCACATCGAAAAGTTCGAGGGCGCCACCGAGCTGACCGTCGAGTCGCTCGACCATGCGCTGCCAGCCGGCGCCTACCTCGGCCAGGAGGCCTCCCAGTGGTTCGCCCGCCGCCGGTGGATTGACCAGCTGGAGGTTCCCGGCCGCTCCGCTGCCACAGCGGTGGCGGAGAGCCGCTACCGGCTGGGACGGGGCGTCATACTAGAAAAAACAGCGAGCGCCACCGACCAGGGGTTCGGCGACGAGAGCGCGCGGCTGACCCGCATCGACGGGCCGGGCTGGTCGCACGAGATCGACCACGTGCTGGCGACGATTCTGGCCGGGCTCAGCTGGGAGGGACTAAACCTGCGCGACGTCGCCGAGTTCTACCACGCTGTCCACGGCGACGACCTGGGGATCAGCGCCGAGGAGCTGGTGGATCAACTTGTGCCGATCGCGGTGGACCTGGTGCGGCACGGAATGATCGTGCCGGAAGATTTGCGTGAGCTGTACTAAAGCCAAACTCTAGAACCCGGCAACTGTAGACCCCGGCAAAAATTCTTTGGAAGGAAGGCGAAACAACGGTGAAAGCAGTAGTGAGCACAGTCAGCAGTGCAGAGGTGACCGTGGACGGCGAGGTCGTCGGATCGGTACAAGGCCCTGCACTGCTGGCGCTCGTCGGCATCTGCGTGGCCGACATTGCAGACGAGAGCGTGGCAGAGGCCGCAGTTGAAAAGATGGCGCGGAAGATCGCCGAATTGCGCCTACTCCCCGCTGCCGGCGAGCCATGGGATAGCCCGCGCAATCACTCGATTGAGGAGGTAGGCGGGCAAGTGCTGCTAGTCAGCCAGTTCACGCTCATGGGCGAGACGAAGAAGGGGCGGCGACCTTCTTGGGGGAACGCGGCGCCCGGCGAGGCCGCACAACCGGTGTTCGACCGCATCGCCGACCTTTTGCGCCAGCGCGGAATAGTTGTAGAAACAGGCCGATTTGGAGCCATGATGAAGGTCTCTAGCGTAAACGAGGGGCCGTTCACCGTGCTGGTGGAAACGTAGACCGGCCCGCACCGACACGTATTTCGCCAGTTAGAAGGGCATATCTGAGACCGCATCTGCGGCGGCATGCGACGCTAAACCCTATTGCGGGGGTAAGCACAGTTCCCTCCTAGGGGGTGGGTGGGGAACAATTCATCAAAGATGTCCGTTAATCCCTT
>NZ_CALLDG010000152.1 GCF_937999985.1 uncultured Corynebacterium sp. | reverse complement strand
TTCATGGAAGCCGTGCACGCCAAGAGCTACTCCACAATCTTCTCAACCCTGTGCTCTACCGAGGAGATCGACAAGCTGTTCCGATGGGCGGAAGAGGATGACCTCCTCCAAGCCCAAGCGAACGGCATCGTGGAGCAGTACACGGACGGATCCCACGGCTCAGTGTTCGCCGCCAGCGTGATCCTGGAGAGCTTCCTGTTCTACACCGGGTTCTACGCACCGCTGCGCCTAGCAGCGGAAGGGAAACTCACGAACACCGCCGACATCATCCGGCTCATCCTCCGGGACGAGGGAGTCCACGGGTACTACATCGGACACAAGTTCCAGACCCGGCCAAACCCCGAGCACCTGGACGTTCGAGGGCTGCTGTCCGAGTTCTACGAGCGAGAGCTCGAACGAGCAGAACAGCTGTACGACCGGGTTGGTTGGACCGAGGATGTGAAACACTTCCTCCGGTACAACGCCAACAAGGCGTTGCTGAACCTCGGCTGCGAGCCGATGTTCGACGCTGAAGAAACCAGGATCCCGAGCTACATCCTAGCCGCCCTAGACCCAGGCACCGGAGAGGCGCACGACTTCTTCTCCGGCTCCGGGGCGAGCTACGTGATCGGGACCACAGAAGAGACAACCCAGGAAGACTGGGATTGGGATTAAGGAGACCCGTTGGTGAAAACCATCAGCTACCCGGTGGTGCGCCGCATCGCAGCCACCACCATCGACAACCGCCAGATCGAGTACATCAACTCGATCATGGAAACCGAAACCGCGCAGAGCGACGCTGAGAACCTGGTAGAGTTCGCTGGCCGATCCTGCTACCAGTCGTTCGACAAACCGAACCCCGCAACCCGGGGTAACGCGGACTACATCGCGAACATCATCCGCCAAGGCCACGAGAGCGTCCTGGAGCACGCGAGCGTGACCTACTACATCCAGGGCATCTCCCGCTCCTGCACGCACGAGATCGTCCGCCACCGCCACTTCAGCTTCTCCCAGCAGTCGCAGCGGTTCGTGGACGAGTCAGACGCAGCAGTAGTACTACCCCCGGCAGCGTCGGTCCTGCGCACCCAGGAAGAGGCCCTGCGGGACTTCTTCGGGGAGTACGACGGCTCTGACACCGTGGAAGCGGCGATCGTCGCCGGCATGAAGGAAGCCCAGGAACGCTACAAGGATATTGTCGAAAACCTCCAGGCCCGAGGGCTCCCCCGCAAGCAGGCCCGCGAAGCTGCGCGAGCAGTGCTGCCAGGGGGCACTGAGACTCGCCTGGTGATCACCGGCAACCACCGAACCTGGCGAGAGTTCCTGAACAAGCGTCTAGCGCCCGGCGCGGACGCTGAGATCCGGCAGTTGGCTAACCTGATCCTGGAGGATCTGTACACGATGGCCCCAGCCATCTACAAGGATGTTTGGGAATCCAACCAGGGCGGTGTACAATAGAAAAGCAGCTTGTGTACTGGTCGTCCACCGGCACCACCGGAATCATCGGAAGCCGACTAGGCGGGATCCCCGCCGACCAGTACCGGGGAGGGGGATTCGTACTGATGTTCCCCTCCTACGGCTCTCCCCGCACGGGTAACCACGTCCCCCGCGGAGTGAAGAAATTCCTCCGCGAGCACGGGGACTCCCTGGTGGGGGTTGTTGGCTTCGGGAACACGGTGTTCGGCCCAGAGTTCTGCGCCGGTGCTGTGAAAGTAGCGGAACGGTGGAACGTCCCGCTGGTGGCGAAAGTGGATATGGCACCTACGGGGGAGCAAGTGGAAGCTATCCAAAGCTTCCTCAAAAACTAGAGAGGAAACCTATGCAAACATACTTAAAGCTTAACGCCGAGCTGAACCTGCTCGGCCCGGACGGAGAGATCCAAACCGACAAGGACAAGGAAGCGGCACGCCAGTACTTCCTTGAGCACGTCAACCCCGACACAGTGTTCTTCCACACCCTGAACGAGAAGATCAACTACCTGTGCCGCAACGACTACTGGGACGAGAACGTGTTCGGTAATTACACCGGCGAGGAGGTCAAGAGCCTGTTCCGCAAGGCTTACTCCTACAAGTTCCGGTTCCCCACGTTCGTGGGCGCGTACAAGTTCTACACCAGCTACGCACTGAAGAACTACGAGGGAGACCGATACCTCGAACGGTACGAAGACCGCGTGTGCATGGTCGCGCTGACCCTCGCGGACGGCGACTACGAGACTGCGGAGGACATCCTCCAGGAAATCATGACAGGCCGGTACCAGCCCGCCACCCCAACGTTCCTCAACGCAGGGCGAGGTAACGCCGGCGACATGGTATCCTGCTTCCTGCTGCGGATCGAGGACAACATGGAATCCATCGGTCGATCCATCACCAACGCTCTGCAACTATCCAAGCGGGGCGGTGGC
>NZ_CALLDG010000151.1 GCF_937999985.1 uncultured Corynebacterium sp. | reverse complement strand
GGAGGTGCTCAAAGCGGTCAACAGTGTGGCCAAGCGCGATTCCTGTTCCCGCGCCGAGGCGCTGATGCGGCTCGTGCGCAGGCAGACCACGGCGGAGGTAACGCTGAACCTCTATCGCAGTGTGGACGAACCGGACTCGCAGATCTGGGCTGCAGGGGGCTGGCTCAGCTCGCTGGCCACGCCGGAGTGGATGAAGCGTGTGACGCACGTCCAAGTCCCGGGAGCCGCGAGCAACGAAGGCTACTCCCCCACGCCTCTGGTGCGGGCCAGCGTGGAGGGGCGCGACGGAACCTGCCGCTTCCCAGGATGCTCGGTGCCCGCACACAAGTGCCAGTTGGATCACGTGCAGCGCTACGACCATGAGAACCCGCAGGCAGGAGGTCCAACGGCCACGTCAAATCTCCACTGTCTTTGCTCCAAGCACCACAATGCGAAAACGACTGGCTCCTGGGACGTCACCATCCATCCGAACGGCAACGAGACCTGGACCAGCCATGGCGACGGGCACACCGTCATGACGGCACCAAACGGGCCGCTGGGGCGGGAAACCTTCGCCCAGCGCGCAGCGAACCGCAGGAGGGTTGCCTAACGCGGCTCGTCGACTGGAACCCCCATGACGTCCAGCGCCGTGGCCAGACCGTCATAGTTGGTGACCAGCATGACGAACGCAACCTGCTCACGCTCGCTCAGCAGACCCCGCAGCCGCTGGGCCATGTCGGCGCTAAGCCCGCGGTCGCGGACGAGCTGCTCGGCAGCGTCCAGCAGGGTGCCGTGGCGGCCGGTGCGGCCGTGGTCGGGCTGGAATAGGGCGTCAATATCCTTGACCCCAACTTTTGCGGCGAGGGCACGGTGCTGGTCGGCTTCGTAGGCGCTGCCGCGCAGGTAGGCGACGCGCAGGATGATCATCTCGGTTTCGACGCGCGAAAGGTAACCAAACGGCATCATCGACCCGCCGTAGAGCAGCCAAAAGAAGAACAGGCGCGGGGCGCGACCGATGGTGGCGAACACTCCGAGGTTCTTCTTCTTGGTCACGCGGGCGCCCACGCGCGTGGCGAAGGCACCGAACGGACCGAGGCGGCGCAGGTGCTGTTTACGTGCAACGGGGCCAGGCCCCAGAGGTGTAGTTTTGTCTCCCATACTTTTGGGAGGTTAGTCGGTCGAGCTAGTCCTCGCTGGGAATTGTCAGAACCTCGTAGCCATCTTCAGTGACGACCAGGGTGTGTTCGAACTGTGCGGTCCACTGGCGGTCCTTGGTCTGGACGGTCCAGTCGTCGTCCCAGACCTCGTAGTCCAGGCCGCCGAGGTTGATCATCGGCTCGATGGTCAAGGTCATGCCCGGCTCCAGCAGGTCGGTGTACATGGTCGGGCGGTCGTAGTGCAGCACCACCAGACCATTGTGGAAGGTCGGGCCAACGCCGTGGCCGGTGAAGTCCTCCACGACGTTGTAGCCGAAGCGCTTGGCGTAGCTTTCGATCACTCGGCCGATGACGTTGATCTGCCGACCGGGCTTCACGGCCTTAATGCCGCGCCACATTGCCTTTTCGGTGCGTTCGACGAGCAGGCGGTGTTCCTCGGAGACATCGCCGGCCAGGAAGGTCGCGTTGGTGTCTCCGTGCACGCCGTTCTTGTAGGCGGTGATGTCAATGTTGACGATGTCGCCGTCCTGGATCACGGTGCTGTCGGGGATGCCGTGGCAGATGATCTCGTTGAGGCTCACGCAGCTGGACTTCGGGAAGTGCCGGTAGCCAAGCGTGGAGGGGTAAGCGCCGTGGTCGCACATGTACTCGTGCGCCACGCGGTCGACCTCATCGGTAGTCACGCCGGGGGCAACGGCAGCACCTGCAGCCTGCAGGGCATCGGCGGCGATGCTGCTGGCCTCGCGCATCTTCTCGATGGTCTCGGGAGTCTGCACCCACGGCTCACCCACGTTCTCCTGCACGCTGTCCTTCCAGGCGTACTCCGGCCTTTCGATGTGGGCTGGGACGGAGCGGATGGGCGTGGGATTACCGGGGGTCAATGGTGCTCGAGTCATGGGTCCCTATCTTACTCTTGACGCCCTTCCGCCTCCGCGGCCGGGCCATCCAGGTTCTTGAAGAAGTCGGCGGTCACGGAAGTAGCGTGCTCGGAGCCGCCGCCAAGGACAATGAGGGTGGCAAAGGCCAGGTCTCCGCGGTATCCGGCGAGCCAGCTGTGGGAGCCCTCGTTGATCTCGGCCTCACCGGTCTTGGCATAGACCTCGCCGGCGCCGGCCACTCCGGAGCCAGAGCCGCTGGTGACCACGGCACGCATCATGCGGCGTAGTTCTTGGATGGCTTTCGGGTCCAGCTTCTTCTTGGCGTCCTTCTTGGCCTCGTCGTTCTTGGCTTCCGTGTGATGGTTCTCGCCAGCGATGAGGTAAGGAGTGGGCGCCTTGCCGGCTGCCACGCTGGAGGCAACCATGGCCATGCCGAAAGGGCTGGCGAGGTCGAGACCCTGGCCATAGCCGGCCTCGGTGCGGTCAAGCATCTTCTCGCCATCGGGCACGGAGCCGGTGATGGTCTCCAGCCCCTCGATGTCGTAGTCGGCGCCCAGGCCGAACTGCGCGGAGATGTCCTTCAGTTCGCCCGGCTTCAGCTTGGTCGAGATGTCCGCGAAGGTGGTGTTGCACGACTTTGCGAAGGCATTCTCCAACGGGGTGTTGCCCAGCGAGAAGCCGTTGTAGTTGGTGACGATGCGCCCGCCGATGTCCTGCGTGCCGGGGCAGCCGACGATCGAATCCGGGCTGAGCCCCTGCTTCTGCAGACCGGCGTATGCGGTGAGCATCTTGAACGTCGACCCCGGCGGATACTGACCCATGAGGGCGACGTCGCCGTCCTCGTCGGCCTTCTCCGACTGGGCGACCGCCAGCACTTCGCCGGTCGAGGGGCGCATGACCACCATCATCGTCTTAGCGTCGGCTCGGGTATCCACGGCCTTCTGGGCCGCCTCCTGGACCTTGCGGGACAGGGAAACGCGCACACTCGGGGAAGACTTCGGATCCTCGCCGCCGACCTTGGCCACCTCGTTGCCCTCGCTGGTGGCGGCGACGACCTTCCAGCCAGCCTCGCCCTGCAGGTCCTTCTCCACGACACCCCTAACGCGCGCCATGATGTCGGGAGCGAAGGAGGGATCGGGGCGCACGAGCGCGGGTTCCTCATTCAGGCGTACGCCTTCGACGTTGCCGAGGGCGCCCTGCAGGCGCTTGCCCTGGGCCTGGTTGACGGTCAGTACGGAATACTCCCCGTCCACATCGGCGGCCTCCTTGGCCTTCTCCACCGGGTCGATGCGGGGCACGGACTTATCGCCGCCCCGAAGTGCATCCAGCTCGCCGGCGATGCGTCGCATAGTGCCCTGAACGCTGGAAACCTTGTTCGGATCGACAAGGACGCGATACTGAAGGCCCGGCTCCAGCAGCACCGCACCATCGGAGCCCACCACGTTGGCGACGGTGGCGGGAACGCTGCGCAGCTCCAGGTGCTGGTTAGCGCCCAGCTCCGGGTGTAGCACGGCGGGCTGCCAGCGCACGGACCAGTTATCGCCGGTGCGTGTGAGGTTCATCGAGGAGTCATAGGAAAACTCCCGCCCGCCCGGCAGGTCCCAGCGCATCGAATACTGCGCGGTGGCCTGATTGTCCTGAGTATTGACGTTCTTCAGTTCCGTATGCAGGCCCTCGGCCTGCAGAGACTGCCACGCCTTCTCGATAGCCTGGGTCGCCCCGTCGGGGTTGTCGGTCTCCCCTCCAGCCTGTGAGGCTTCGCCCGGGTTGGAAAGGGCGGCGAGGAAGGCCTGGGCGGCGTCATCAGCAACATCGGGTTTCGGCGTACAAGCCGCAGCGCCCAGCACCAAGCCAGCCGTCGTGACGGCCGCGGTGATGCTCCGGCGAGGGGTCCAAGAGGTGGTGCGCATAGGCACAGAGAGTAACAGGATTAATCGATGATTCCGCGTTCCCTCGCCACGGCGACGGCAGCTGTTCTGTTTTTCACATTCAACTTGGAGAAAACGTGTGCCATGTGGGACTTCACGGTCGCCTCGGTGAGGATGAGGTCCTTCGCGATCGCCCGGTTGGACTTGCCTTGGCTGGCGAGCACAAGCACCTCTTGCTCGCGGTTGGTTAGCGACTCGAAAGGGTTGGCCAGCCTGCCGCGGAGCTTGCCCATGATGTTCTTGTTCATCACCGTCTGCCCACGGGCGGCCTGGCGGATGCCCTCGGCCAACTCGTCGGGGGTGCAGTCCTTAAGCAGGTAGCCCACCGCGCCGGCGGAAATGGCTCCCAGGACGTCGCTGTCGGTGGAATAGTTCGTCAGGATCAGCACCTGTGGGGCGGGCTTGCGCTTGCGGATCGCACGGGTGGCGCTCACTCCCCCGGATTCAGCCCCCTCGCTGCCAGGGCTTTCTCCGAAGCGCAGATCCATGAGCACCACGTCGGGCTGTTCCTCAGCGCAGATGGTGACGGCGCGGTCGGGGTCGCCGACGGAAGCCACGATCTCCACGTCGCCTGTTCCGCGCAGCATCGCCTCGATCCCGGCGCGGACCACGGGATGATCGTCGCAGATCAGGACACGTAGCTGGTCTGGCACTGTTTAAAACTCCTAACGAATCGGCAGCTGGATGGATACACCACAACCGGCGCCCGGCGAGCTTTCCACGTGCATGGTCGCGCCAATTAGGTTGGCGCGGCGCCGCACGCCCGCCAGGCCGACCGGCGACAGGCTCATCTTGTCCGCGGCGATCTTGCTGACTAGTTCTTCGTCCATGCCCCGACCGTTGTCCACGACGTCGAGGCTGAGCAGGTCGCTCTGGTAGGTCAAGGTGATTCGGGCGCGCGTGGCCTCCGAGTGCTTCACCACGTTAGAGACGAGGGACTGCGCAATGCGGGTGAGCTCCTGCTCAACCTTTTCGTCCAGGTCATAGGGCTCACCCTCGACCTCGAAGCTCAAGGCCTCGCCCAGTGGGGTGCCGGAGCTCACGCGCGCCAGGGCGATTGGCAGGTCGCCGCCGACCAGCGGCCCGGGCTGCAGCGCGGCGATGATGCGCCGGGTTTCGGCCAGGTTGTCCTCGGCGGTGGTGCGGGCAAGGCGCAGGTCCTCCAACACCTCCGGGTCCTCCACCCGCTTCTCTACAGCCTGCAGAATCATGTGGATGGAGCTTAGCCCCTGCGCGATCGTGTCGTGGATCTCCCCGGCCAGGCGCGTGCGCTCGCCCATCTCTCCTGCGTGGCGGCTGGCGGCTTCACGGGCGCTGGCTTCGTCGCGCAGCTCCTTGAAGCCCACGCCGACGACGGTGGCGACCACTGCGGCGACGGTGGGGCCCAGCGCCTCGCCACCCTGATAGACCGACAGGATGGTCACCACTGCATTGCACACGATCGCCGGCCACAGAGGCAGTACGCCGACGCACAGGAAGAACAGCGCGAATGCCATGAAAACGGCGCTCGGAGCCACCAGCAGCAGGCACGCCCAGGTGGCGATGACCAACGTCAGCCACAGCCAGGTGGGGCGCAGCCACAAGCCCATGACGTAGATGAAACACAAGGCCACCGCGTTCCAGGACCAGCCGTCCCTGATGACGGTAACGGCCATCAGCAGGGCCATCAGCAGGTGGAGCCCCAGCCCCAGATAAGCCCAGGCGCGGTTCAGCGCGACGACTTTATTCGACTTGGCTTTTTGAATCATGATCGTCCCCAAGTCTAGCGACCGAAAGGTGCTGCCCGCCTCCACCAAAAGTATGAGGCAAAGACTACTCCTTAGCCCGATGTGTTCCTTCTATAACGCGCGAAGAATAAGAACCATGCTAAGTAATAAGTCGTTAACCCCGGTCCGGGGATTCATGTTTCAGGGGATCCGCGAGCTGCGCGTATCCCGTGGCAAGACGGCGCTCATCATCACCACCGTCCTGCTCATCACCGCAATGGTCACGCTCCTGAGCTCCCTGTCAGCAGGCCTGAGCTACCAGTCCGCCTCCGCCTTGGAACACAAGGTCGGCAACGATCGCCAACTCGTGCTGAACGATGCCGGCGGAACTGTGAGCTTGAGTACTGGTTCTCTTACTGACGCCCAAGTCAGCGAGGTCAAGAGCCGTGGCGGAGAGGTCGTCACTATGGCCCGCTCAAAGGATGAAGAAGGTCAGGCCTTCATCGCAATGTCCTACGAAGGAGACAAGCCCAGCGAGGACCTCTACCTCGAGCACCAGCCCATCCACTGGATGAGCACCGGCGAGGTGGAGAACCTGCCCGGAGCCTCCACCTTCGGCGTGGTTGCCGAAGATGCCGAACCGATCGACGGCGCAGTCATGCTGCAGGGCAAGGACGCCCTGGAGGCCAGCGCCTCCTACAAGGGCGAGCAGTCCTCCCTGAACCTCATGATCGTGCTGCTCTACGTGATTTCCGCCTTGGTGCTGGGTGCGTTCTTCACTGTGTGGACGATGCAGCGCCTGCGCGGCGTGGCGATCACCGTCGCGCTCGGCGGCACGCGTTCCAACATCCTGAGCGACGCGGTCGGCCAGGCGCTGGTCGTGCTCTTCGTGGGCATCGCCGCGGGCACCCTGCTCACCGTCGGCGTCGGCGGATTCACGGAAGGGATCCCCATGGACGTCACCGCCAACACCACCCTCGTCCCGGCCGCCATCCTACTGGCCGCAGGCCTGCTCGGCGCCGGCCTGTCCATCATCCCCGTAATGAAGGTCGATCCGCGAAAGGCAATGAACTCATGATTTTCCCAGCACTCGAAGTAAAGAACATCTCCCTCGAGATCACCGACGGAACCACCAAGCGCAACCTGCTGACGGACGTCAGCTTCAACGTGAACCCCGGCGAGGTCGTCGGCATCACCGGCCCCTCCGGCTCCGGTAAGTCCACCCTGCTGTCCATCATCGGCTGCCTGGAAACCGCCACCTCCGGCTCCGCCACCCTGCACGGCGCGGACACCCTGGAGCTCGGCGCCGTCTCCGGTCGCCAGGCCGCGGAGATCCGCCGCCGCCACCTGGGCATCGTGTTCCAGCAGCCGAACCTGCTGCCGGCACTGACGGCCAAGGAACAGCTCATGGTGATGAGTCGCCTGGATAAGCCATTCGGCATCAGCGGCAAGGCGTGGCGTCAACAAGAAGAAAAGGCCGAGCACCTGCTCAAGGGAGTGGGCCTGGAAGGGCGAGAGGACGCGAAGGTCTCCGAGCTCTCCGGTGGCCAGCAGGCGCGCGTGAACCTGGCACGCGCTCTGATGAACGACCCGGCGCTGCTGCTGGTGGACGAGCCGACCGCGGCGCTGGACACCGCTAACGCGCAGCGGGTAACCGAGCTGATCGTGGATCTGGCGCGCGAGCGCAACACACCGGTGCTGTACGTCTCCCACGACCAGGAGCAACTTGCCACGCTGGACCGCCGCATCGAGCTGGTAGACGGCAAGGCCAGTGAGGCAGAGCTGGCGACTACTTAGTCACCCGTACCTCGGCCTTCTGGCCCTCGACGGCCTCCAGGCCCTCCTCCTCGGCGATGCGCATAGCTTCCTCGATGAGGGTTTCCACAATCTGATCCTCCGGCACGGTCTTGATGACCTCGCCCTTGACGAAAATCTGGCCCTTGCCGTTGCCGGAGGCCACGCCCAGGTCAGCATCACGCGCCTCGCCTGGGCCATTCACCACACAACCCATGACGGCCACGCGCAGTGGGAACTCCATGCCCTCCAGACCCGCGGTGACCTCGTCGGCCAGCTTGTACACATCCACCTGCGCGCGACCACAGGAGGGGCAGGACACGATCTCGAGCTTGCGGGGGCGCAGGTTCAGCGACTGCAGGATCTGGTCGCCGACCTTGATCTCCTCCACCGGGTCCGCGGACAGGGACACGCGGATCGTGTCGCCGATCCCCTCGGCCAGCAGGGCGCCGAAAGCCACAGAGGACTTGATGGTGCCCTGGAAGGCCGGGCCGGCCTCCGTGACACCCAGGTGCAGCGGGTAATCCGACTGGGCGGCGAGCTGACGGTAGGCCTCCACCATCACGACCGGGTCGTTGTGCTTCACGGAGATGGCGATGTCGCCGTAACCGTGCTCTTCGAACAGGCTGGCCTCCCACAGCGCGGATTCAACCAGTGCCTCGGGCGTGGCCTTCCCGTACTTCTCCATGATGCGCTTATCCAGCGAACCGGCATTGACGCCAATACGGATCGGAATGCCCGCATCCCCGGCAGCCTTCGCGACTTCCTTGACTCGGCCGTCGAACTCCTTGATGTTGCCGGGGTTCACGCGCACCGCCGCGCAGCCGGCGTCGATGGCGCTGAAGATGTACTTCGGCTGGAAGTGAATATCCGCGATCACCGGGATCGGGGACTTCGCGGCGATCGCGGGCAGAGCCTCGGCATCCACCGTCTTCGGGCAGGCCACGCGGACGATGTCGCAGCCAGAGGCGGTCAGCTGGGCGATCTGCTGCAGCGTCGCATTAACGTCGTGCGTCTTCGTGGTGGTCATCGACTGCACCGAAATCGGGTGGTCGCTACCGACCCCTACCCCGCCGACCATCAGTTGGCGGGTCTTGCGCCGCGGGGCCAGCACCGGAGGCGGACCGTCGGGGATACCCAGGGAAATACCAGACATGTACGAAGACAACCTTTCAGTCGTGAATGCCGTTCAAACTCCCACCAATTCTACGCTCCGTTCGGCGGACGCAGAGGTGGGCGTCAACTAACTAGAAAATACGGATCGGGTTAACCACATCGGCGACGATTACGATAATGCCGAACACCAGCAGCACCGCCGTGGCCGCGTACGTCAGTGGCATCAGCTTCGTGTAGTCGGCGGGGCCGCCGGGCTGCTTGCCGCGCAGGCGGCGGAAGAAATCGCGGATCTTTTCGTAGATCACCACGGCGATGTGTCCGCCGTCCAGCGGTGGCAGCGGCACCAGGTTGAAGGCGGCCAGGAAGAGGTTCAGGCTCGCCAGAGTCATGAGGAAGCTCATCCACTGCTGGTACTGCACCAGCTCGCCGCCGACGCGGGAAGCGCCGACCACGCTCATCGGGGAATCGTCCTCGCGGTTGCCGCCGAAGATGGACTCGACCACGCCTGGCACACGCTGCGGCAGGCCGATCAGGCCGTGGAAGGTGTCGCTGACCATGCCGCCAGTGAACGACAGCGTGCCGCCCACCGCACTGGCGGGGTTGTACTGGTTGATCACGAGCTCCGGGCGCTTGGCGCGGATGCCGACGGCGCCGGAGGTCATGGTGTTGCCGGCGGAGTTCAGGCGCTCGACCAGCTCGATCTGTAGATCGAGGTTCTTGTGTTGCCCGTTGCGGTCGACGACTGCCGGGACCGTGATGCGGTCGCCGACCTGCTTGCCGTCGTCGGCGGCGCGCTCGGCCTCGGCGGCGATGGCCTTGGTGAACTCCCGAAAGTCTTCTGTCTCTTCGCCGTTGACGGAGAGGAAGGTGTCGCCGGTCTGGACGCCAGATTCCGCCGCGGGACCGTCGCCCGTACACTCCTGCAGCGTGCCGTCCGAATTTTGCTTCGCCGGTGCGCACTGGGTGGATTCGACGGTGGGAGTAAAGACCACGTTGCGGTCCGGCAGGCCCCAGGCCAGCGCCACCCCGTAGAGGATGCCGAGAGCCAGCAAGATATTCATGATGATGCCGCCGAGCATGACGAAGATGCGCCGGTACGCCGGCTTGTCGTACATGGCGTACGGGCGCTCCTCGTCGGTCATCTCGTCCAGCTTCGTCATGCCGGCGATGTCGCAGAAGCCACCTAAGGGGATGCCCTTCAGGCCGTACTCGGTGTGTCCCCTGCGGAAGCTAAAGATCGTCGGGCCGAAGCCGATGAAGTAGCGTCGCACGCGCATGCCGGACATGCGGGCGGCAATCAGGTGCCCCGCCTCGTGCAGGGCGATGGTTATCCCGATGCCGAGGGCGAAGGCGAGGATGCCCAGAATGTTTGCCATTGACTCGCTGTTTCTTCCTAGTCGGCGAGGGTGTCGATGTGCGCGTTCGCGCGGCGGCGCGCTTCGCCCTCCACGGCGAGGACATCATCGACGCTTGCGGGTACCTCAGCATAAACGTCGCATTCGCTGACAGCGCGCTCGACCACGTCGACGATCTGCGGAAAGCGGATGCGCCCGGCCAAAAA
>NZ_CALLDG010000150.1 GCF_937999985.1 uncultured Corynebacterium sp. | reverse complement strand
GCTGCCAAGGCTCACATCGAGGCTGGCGCCAAGAAGGTCATCATCTCCGCTCCGGCGAAGAACGAGGACGCAACTTTCGTCGTCGGTGTTAACCACACCGATTACGACCCGGAGAACCACCACATCATCTCCAACGCATCCTGCACCACCAACTGCCTGGCTCCACTGGCCAAGACCCTGGACGAGGAGTTCGGCATCGTCAAGGGCCTGATGACCACCGTCCACGCTTACACCGGCGACCAGCGCCTGCACGACGCTCCGCACAAGGACCTGCGCCGCGCCCGCGCCGCAGCCGTGAACCTGGTTCCGACCTCCACCGGTGCTGCAAAGGCCGTCTCCCTGGTTCTGCCGCAGCTGAAGGGCAAGCTGGACGGCTACGCAGTCCGCGTTCCGGTTATCACCGGCTCCCTGACCGACCTGACCTTCGAGGCTGAGAAGCCGGTCACCGTCGAGGCCGTGAACGCTGCACTGAAGAAGGCTGCCGAGAACGAGCTGAAGGGCATCGCTAAGTACTCCGACGACGCTCCGCTGGTCTCCACCGACATCGTCGGCGACCCGCACTCCTCCGTCTTCGACTCCGGCCTAACCAAGGTCATCGACAACCAGGTCAAGGTTGTCTCCTGGTACGACAACGAGTGGGGCTACTCCTGCCGCCTGGTCGACCTGGCCACCTACGTCGGCGAGCGTCTCTAGGTCGCTTACCGGCCGAAAGTCCCTTTAGGACGATTTAGGACAATGACGGGTTCGGCTCCGATCGCCGCACGTTAGCGCGTCGCGCCGATCGAGTCGACCCGTTTTCTCTTATTCAAACAAACCCGCTTTAACCCCATAAGAATCAACCCCAGCAGAAAATTTAAGGAGCTTCCCATGGCCATCAAGACCGTTCAAGATCTGATCAACGAGGGCGTACAGGGGCGTCACGTCCTGGTCCGCGCTGACCTGAACGTCCCGCTGTCCGACGGCAACATCACCGATCCGGGTCGCATCGACGCCTCCGTCCCGACGCTGAAGGCTCTGCTGGAAGCCGGCGCCCGCGTTGTCGTCTCCGCCCACCTGGGTCGCCCGAAGGGCGAGTTCAAGGACGAGTTCTCCCTGGCTCCTGTCGCCGAGGCTCTGTCCGAGCGTTTGGACCAGTGGGTACCGCTGGCCACCGACGTCACCGGCGAAGATGCCCACGAGCGCGCCAACGGCCTGGATGACGGCGACATTCTGCTGCTGGAAAACGTCCGCTTCGACGCCCGCGAGACCTCCAAGGATGAGGCCGAGCGCACCGAGTTTGCCGCCGAGCTGGCAGCCCTGACCGGCGTCAACGGCGCCTTCGTATCCGACGGCTTCGGCGTGGTTCACCGCAAGCAGGCCTCTGTCTACGACGTGGCCAAGAAGCTGCCGCACTACGCCGGCGGCCTGGTGGAGGCCGAGCTGAACGTGTTGCGCAAGGTGTCGGAGAACCCGGAGAAGCCCTACGCCGTCGTGCTGGGTGGCTCCAAAGTCTCTGACAAGCTGGGCGTCATCGAGGCTCTCGCCCCGCGCGTGGACAACCTCATCATCGGCGGCGGCATGTGCTTCACCTTCCTCGCTGCCAAGGGCTACGAGGTCGGCGGCTCCCTGCTGCAGGAAGACATGATCGACACCTGCAAGGACCTGCTGGAGCGCTTCGGCGACGTCATCGCGCTGCCCACCGACGTCGTGGTCGCAGAGCGCTTCGACAAGGACGCTGACCACCGCACCGTCGACCTGAATTCCATCCCGACGGGCTGGATGGGTCTGGACATCGGCCCGGAGTCCGTCAAGGCCTTCGCCGAGGTCCTCTCCAAGTCCAAGACCGTCTTCTGGAACGGCCCGATGGGCGTATTCGAGTTCCCTGCGTTCGCTGAGGGTACGCGCGGTGTTGCTCAAGCGATTATTGACGCCACCGCTGCCGGTGCATTCTCGGTCGTGGGCGGCGGCGACTCTGCTGCAGCTGTACGCACCCTGGGGCTGGACGAGGAGGGCTTCTCTCACATCTCCACCGGCGGCGGCGCATCCCTGGAGTTCCTGGAGGGCAAGGAACTGCCCGGCGTTTCCGTGCTGGAAAGCTAAGTAGCCCAACGTTCGCACCACGTACCAGCTGCGCCAAGCAGCAACTACACCAAGCAGCAACGACCTAGAAACAACTAGAGAGGCATAGACTTTCATGACCGCACGCAAGCCCCTGATTGCCGGCAACTGGAAGATGAACCTGAACCACCTGGAGGCCATGCAGGTCGTCCAGAAGTTCGTCTTCGCGCTGCCGAAGGAATACTACGAGGCCGTTGACGTGGCCTTCATCCCGCCTTTTACCGACATCCGCTCCGTGCAGACCTTGGTGGACGGGGACAAGCTGGCCATCACCTACGGCGGCCAGGACGTCTCCCAGCACGCCTCCGGGGCCTACACCGGCGAGGTTTCCGGCGCGATGCTGCAGAAGCTCGGCTGCACCTGGGCTATCGTCGGCCACTCCGAGCGCCGCCAGTACCACGGGGAGACCGACGAGATTGTCGCCGCCAAGGCACGCGCCGCACTAGACAACGAGCTGCAGCCGATCGTGTGCGTCGGCGAGCAGCTGGACATCCGCGAGAAGGGCGAGCACGTCGAGTTCGTCAAGGAGCAGGCCAAGGCTTCCCTGGCCGGCTTGTCCGCGGAAGATTTGGCCAAGACGGTCATCGCCTACGAGCCGGTCTGGGCCATTGGCACCGGCAAGGTGGCCTCTGCCGAGGATGCGCAGGAAGTCTGCCACGCCATCCGCGAGCTCGTCGCAGAGCTGGCGGGCGAGGAGGTAGCCGGTGGCATCCGGATCCTCTACGGCGGTTCCGTGAAGACTGATTCCGTCGGAGAACTGGTCAGCCAGTCTGACGTCGATGGCGGTCTGGTCGGCGGGGCGTCACTAGACGGCGAAGACTTCGCCCGCCTGGCTGCAGCAGCAGCTAAGGCAACCGCCTAAGAAGCGATAGAGATGAGCAAAGACACGATCCGCGGCACCGCAATTCACGTCGCTCCCGAGGAGATTGCCCACCCCGAGATCAGCCCGACGGTGCGGGACGATACCCGCTACCTGGGGCGCATCTTGGGCGAGGTGATCCGCGAGCAGGAGGGCGACTACACCTTCAACCTCATCGAAAACACCCGCAGCGCGGCGTTCGACCTGCGCTACGGCGAGATGCCCATCGAGCAACTAGCCGAGCAGTTCAACACCCTTCCGACCGAGAAGGCCCTGCACGTCATCCGCGCGTTCTCACACTTCGCGCTGATGGCCAACCTGGCGGAAGACTTGTACGTCGAGCGGGTGCGCGACCTCGAAGAGGACCGCGGCAACACCGCGCCACGCTCCACACTTGCCTACACATGGCAGGAGCTACACAATCGCGAGGTGCCGG
>NZ_CALLDG010000149.1 GCF_937999985.1 uncultured Corynebacterium sp. | reverse complement strand
GTATTGGGGTGGAGCGAACGTCTGTGCCTAATTTAGGCAGTCAGGGACTTGCGGCCCTTGTTGCGGCGTGCGGAAACGATGGCACGGCCGGCGCGGGTACGCATGCGAGTACGGAAACCGTGCACACGTGCACGGCGACGGTTGTTGGGCTGGAAAGTACGCTTGCCCTTGGCCACGGTACTTCACTCCTTAACTTTCGCTAGCAGCGGACGAGCCACGTGCAGCCACAACAGACACCCAGCCCCTACATGGGCTGGGATCAACGCTTAAGCCAGCGGCGCGCCCACAAATTAAAGTGGACAATTGCACCGGCAAAGTCCCGGAGGACTTTAGAGCCGGTGCCGGAGGCACCCGATAGACAGCGTGGTGACCTGCTGTCGTACGTGGGTTGCCATAGACGAGTCAAGGATACGTGCTGTGACGGAAGTTATCCAAATTTTAGAGGACCAGTACGGCAACTAGCGCGAGAAGTACCGCCTCAATGGGCATATAACCGCACCGCAATCACCCATTCTTGCCGCCGAAGTCTGGGTGTGAACAAAAACCCGTAAGGGTGAAAACGGACTTCGTCAAATATTGATTGGCCTTGTGGAAAACTCCTCCACCCCCAAACATTAAACCTTTACTTTACACCTTATATATGCAGGTCACGAGCGTTTTCGTACTTTAATTAGAGTTATCCACAAGAGCACTGTACCTTGGGGATAACATGTGCAGAGAAGTTATCCACAGGTGTGTATAACTGTGTGGAAACGCAGGACAATCGGCGTTTCGCACTGTGCACTGAGCCGTGAACAACTACAGAACAGCCCGACTAGCTAAACCACCCGTGGTTTAACCCCCGTTAACCTTTCGGCCACCCCCGACCAACCTTGGAGCCCCATGAGCCACTCGAATTTCTCCATCGAGGAACACTTCCCAGACATGTGGGATGCCATCATGCACGATTGGCTTGCCGATAGCTCGTCGGCTAATCCCGATCCGGACCTGCCGGCGATCTCCCCCAAGCAGCGCTCCCTGCTACGCAAAGTCAGGCCAGTGGGGCTCATGGGGCGCATTGTGGTGCTGGAGACCCCGAACAAGTGGACCAAGGAATCGATCGAGAAAGACCTGATCGATCCCATCAAGCACGTCCTCAAGACGCGACTGGATCTCTCCGTTAGCCTCGCCATCACCAGCACTAACGGGGAAACCGAGGATCGCGCCGAAGCAGCCAACGACAGCCACACCGATGCTGATGCTGCCGGCGATACCCACGAAGGGGCGTCACAAAAAGGATCGGTGGCAACCGCAGACGACCTTTCGATGTCGCAGGTAGAGGAGCTGGTCAACAAGGCCGAGCAGAGGGACGGCGCGGCGCAGGCTGGGGTTAGCGGTACGGCCGAAACTGCTGAGGAAGCGGCGCGGCGTCGGGAGCATGACGCCGACGAACTCGCCGGGCAGTACGCTGCGTCGGAGAACCATATCGACCCGAACCCATCTCCGACGCCTACGCGCTGGACGAACAAGGAGACCGCACACCGTCCATCCCCGCGGAATACTCCTTCGCCGCACACCTCTTCGCCGCAGCCGTCCTCGAGTTTCAACGACGGGCTCGACGGCGAATCGCTGCTGAACAAGAACTACACGTTCGAGAACTTCGTGGTCGGCTCCTCGAATAACTTCGCCGCCGCGGCTTGTCGCGCCGTCGCCGAGGCGCCGGCCAAGGCCTATAACCCCCTGTTTATCTGGGGCGAATCGGGCCTGGGCAAAACACACTTGCTGCACGCCATCGGGCACTACGCCAAAGAACTGCAGCCGAATATGCGGGTGAAGTATGTGAGCTCCGAGGAGCTGACGAACGACTTCATTAACTCGATCGCTAACGACACCCGTGAGTCCTTCAAGCGGCGCTACCGCAATCTGGACATGCTGATCGTGGATGATATTCAGTTCCTGCAGAATAAAGAGTCCACACAGGAGGAGTTCTTCCACACGTTCAACGCACTGCACCAGGCGAATAAGCAGATCGTCTTGAGCTCTGACCGGCCTCCCCGGCAGCTGACCACCCTGGAGGATCGCCTGCGGACGCGCTTCGAAGGCGGACTAATTACGGACGTGCAGACTCCGGATCTGGAGACGCGCATTGCGATTCTGACGAAGAAGGCTGAATCCGACAATGTGCAGTTGCCGGAGGACGTGAAGGTGCTGATCGCCAGCCGCTACGAAAAATCCATCCGCGAACTCGACGGAGCTTTGATCCGCGTGACGGCCTACTGCGCGCTGAGCCACGAACCTTTGACGGTGGAGACCGCCGAGATTGCGCTGCGTGATATTTCGCCGGCGGACCAAGACGTGGAAATCGTGCCGCAACACGTCATCGAAGTGGTAGCGAACTACTTCAACCTGACCACAGACGAACTGGTGGGGAAGGGCAGAGCCAAGAAGTTTGTTCAGGCCCGGCAGATCGCCATGTATCTGTGCCGCGAGCTGACGGATCTATCCCTGCCGAAGCTGGGAAGCGCATTCGGCGGCCGCGACCACACCACGGTGATGTACGCGGAGCGGCGCGTGCGGGAATCCCTGTCGGAGAACAAGAAGGTCTTCGATCAGGTGCAGGAACTAACACAAAAGATCAAGTCCCATGCCCGGGATTAGCTTCGTCGCCCGGTAGCAGCACCCCCGGCGGCAGTGGAAGGCGCGAGTTTCCCACAGTTTTCCCCAGATTCGCCGAGTTATCCACAGCGACCCTGGGGATAACTCACGAGGCTCTGACCTTTACTAGAACAGGATTCAACTGAGTTATCCACAATTCCACAGGGTTTTCCACAGATGTAATTTCAAACTTGTAATTCAAGGGGTAGCGGTTTCGGCGGGCTCCGGGTGTGCCACAGAGGATGACAAGTTAGCTGCGTCACAAAAAAGCACCCCGCCCCCTGGGGAAAACCGCGCCTAAACTGGGTAAACAGCAGTGGAGAAGATGTGTACAACTCGCGACCCGCCGAAGTTATCCACAGTCGAGATCTGTTATTCACAGCTTGTCCACCGGATCATCAACACCCGAACCCGCGGTGCGACATGCATCGATTAGGGTTTGTGCACAGGATCCACAACACCTACTACGACTGCTATCTCTCTAAATAAAAGGGAATAAACAGAAATAGAGCTTGTGGGTTAATCTTGATCAGACGAACCTCGAGGCCCGCTAGACCCCGAGAACCCCAGAACCTCGAAAACCACAAGAGCAACGAGAGCACGGAAGTTAGATTGAGCATGGATAGCCAAACAGTGAGTTTCATTGTTCCCAAGGATGACTTCGCATCCGCCCTCGGATGGGTAGCCCGCTCCCTGCCTAGCAAGCCGACCCAGCCCATCCTGCGCGGCGTGATGATTGTCGCCGACGACGAAGGGTTGGAGCTTTCCGGATTCGACCGCGAGGTCTCCACTCGCGTGCGCATCAATGCCGAGGTCAACGAGCCCGGCAAGATTCTCGTAGCCGGCAAGCTGGCTTCCGATATCGTCGGCTCCCTGCCCAATAAGCCGATCAACATCGAGTTCGACGGCACTACCGTGACTCTCAAGACTGGCAAGTCTAAGTTCGAACTGCCTGCAATGACCATCGAGGATTACCCGGTTCTGCCGGAACTGCCCGAAGTCACCGGCACTATAGACCCGAACCTCTTTGCGGAATCCATCTCCCAGGTCGCCGTGGCGGCTGGCCGCGACGACACCCTGCCGATGCTCACCGGCGTGCACGTCGAAATCGACGGCGAGAATGTCATTATGGTCGCCACCGACCGCTTCCGCCTGGCCGTCCGCAGCTTCCAGTGGAACCCGGCGCAGGCCGACGCCCAGGCGAAGTTGCTGATCCCGGCCCGCACTCTGGCGGATACCGCGCGTTCCATGGATCCGAATAACACCGATCCCATCGAAATCGCCGTTGGCAGCGGCGAGGACATCGGCGCCGATGGCCTGCTGGGTATCTCCACGGAGTCGCGGCACACCACCACGCGCCTGCTCGACGCGGAGTTCCCGAAGTTCCGCCCGCTGCTGCCAAAGACGCACACCGCACTCGCAAGCGTGGAGATCGCCCCGCTGCAGGAGGCCATCAAGCGCGTCTCCATCGTCGCCGAGCGGAACTCCCAGATCCGGATGGACTTCAAGGACAACACCGTCACCCTTTCCGCAGGTGGCAGCGATGTCGGTTCTGCTACGGAAACCCTCGACTGCGCTTTCGCCGGCGAGCCGCTGGTCATCGCGTTTAACCCCAGCTACCTGAAGGAAGGCCTGGCGGCCATCCACACTCCGCGCGTGGTCTTCGGCTTCACGATGGCCTCCCGCCCCGCGATCCTGCTGCCGGACCCGGGCGAGCTGCCCGAGGCAGACGCAGAGGGCAACTTCGCAACCCCGGAGACGGACTTCACCTACCTGCTGATGCCGGTACGCCTGCCGGGTTAGGCCAGGCTAGGCCGAGGTTAATTCTCGAGGTTGATTTTCTAGCTAACCGTGTACGTCTCCAATCTTCGTCTGAGCAATTACAGGTCGTGGAAGGAACTCGACCTGCAGCTCAGCCCTGGCATCACTATCTTTTCCGGCCCTAACGGCCACGGGAAAACTAATATCGTCGAGGCACTCGGTTACCTAGCCCACCTAAGCTCGCACCGCGTCAACACCGATGCCGCCCTGGTGCGGCGTGGGGAGGACATCGCCAATATCTCCGCCACCGCCGTGAACAATGGCCGCGAGCTCACCGCTCACCTGGCCATCCGCGCCCGCGGCTCGAATCGCGCGCACATTAATCGCGCTGCCATGAATTCCCAGCGGGATCTGCTGGGGGTTGTGCGAACCACGCTGTTTTCCCCGGAGGATCTGGCGCTGATCCGCGGTGAGCCCGAGCAGCGCCGTCATTTCCTAGACACAATCATGATTGCCAGATACCCGCGCCTAGCTGCGGTGAAGGCGGACTACGACAAGGCGCTGCGCCAGCGGAACGCCCTACTGCGGCAATCGGCATTCGCTCTGCGGCTCGTTGTCGGCGCGCCGAAGGGAGCCATCCACAACCTTTCGGAGGACATCAAGGCCGATGCGGAATCCGCCCTGGCCACTCTCGATGTGTGGGATAGCCAGCTGGCCGCGCTGGGTGGACAGATCATGTCGGCGCGGGTGCAGATCGTCCACGACCTCGCCCCGCACCTGCAGCAGACCTACCAATCGTTGGCCCCGCAGTCGCGCCCCGCGCACATGTCTTACACGTCTACCATCGATGCGGAGCTCGCTGAACTGGGCATTCGCCTGGGCGTGAGCGAACCGGATCAGCCCACGGCACTGCTGAGCCCCGAGATCGCCGAGGCCACTCTGCTGCAGGCCTTCGCCACGAAGCGCCCCCAGGAGGTCGAGCGTGGCACCACGCTGCTTGGCCCCCACCGCGACGACGTGAGCTTGATTCTCGGCCACCAGCCCGCCAAGGGCTACGCCTCCCACGGCGAATCTTGGTCTTTTGCCCTCTCGCTGCGGCTCGCCGCGTTTTTTATGCAGCGCGGGGACGGGGTCGAGCCCGTCGTGATCCTCGACGATGTTTTCGCGGAGCTCGATTCTTCTCGACGCCACCACCTCGTCGACCTCATCTCCAGCGCCGAGCAGGTCCTCATCACGGCCGCGGTGGATGAGGACATTCCAGAAGCCCTGCGGGATGTGGCGAAGATCTACACTATTGATGAACTCAAGACTCCCGCGGCTAATGCCCCGGAAGAAGCCGCTGCTGATGCAGCAGCAAGCGCAGCGGAACGCAGTGTGAAGGATGGCGAGGCCAATGGCGACTGATCCGGTAGCCCAAGCCCTCGCCGCCATGAAGAAAGCCGGTGGTTCCCCGCAGGCCGAGTTGCCACTGGTGGCGTCACCAAAAAAGAACAAGAAGACAACGTTCCGCAAGGCGACCAGGTATAAAACCCGCATGGATGGCCGGCTCGATCGTAGTTACCGCGACCCGAAGCGTTTCGGTGCGCTCATTGGGCGCGAGATCAAGCGGCAGGGTTGGCAGCAGCGGGTGAGCGTTGCACGGATCATGAACGCCTGGCCGGAGCTGGTGGGTGACAAGATCGCTGAACACACCCGCCCGGTGCGCTACGAGGAGGAAGCGCAGATCCTGGTGATCGAGTGCGATTCCACCCCGTGGACCACTCAGCTGCGCTACATGCAGACCGTGATCCTGCAGGCCATCGCCAAGCGTGCGGGCGAGGACGTAGTGGCACAGCTGCGGATCGAAGGGCCCAACATCCGCCGGCCGAAATACGGCAAGCTGCGCGTGCAAGGACGCGGGCCGCGAGACGACTTCGGATGATCTAAACACGGCTCAAATAACTCAAACGGCCTGTCCAATGGCACCTTTAGGCCCACGACGCGCTAGAATGGGGTGGTTATTTACGCGCGAGAAAAGGAGTTTGACCCACCGTGGCTGAACCACAGAAGCAGAGCGACTACGGCGCGAGTTCAATTACGATCCTCGAGGGCCTGGAGGCCGTTCGCAAGCGCCCCGGTATGTACATTGGTTCCACCGGCGAGCGCGGCCTGCACCACCTGGTGTGGGAAGTTGTGGACAACTCGGTTGACGAGGCCATGGCGGGTTACGCCAAGGAAGTCAGCGTAACGCTGCTGGCCGACGGTGGCGTGGAGGTCATCGACGACGGCCGTGGTATCCCGGTGGAGGATCACCCGACCGGCCCGCCGACCGTGCAGGTTGTTATGACGCAGCTGCACGCGGGCGGCAAGTTCGACTCGGACTCCTATGCCGTATCCGGCGGTCTGCACGGTGTGGGTATCTCGGTGGTCAACGCCCTGTCTACCCGCATGGAGACTGAGATTAAGCGCGACGGGTACCTGTGGCGTCAAAACTTCAACCAGGCTGTGCCCGAGGAGCTGCAGCAGGTGAAGAAGGCCCGCGGTAGCGGAACGAAGCAGCGCTTCTGGCCGGACCCAGAGATCTTCGAGACCGTCGAGTTCAACTTCGACACCGTGGCGAAGCGCCTGCAGGAGATGGCCTTCCTGAACAAGGGGCTAACCATCAAGCTCGTCGACGAGCGCGAGCACCTCGAGGATGACGAGGAGCTGGAGACCGCAGCCGAGGATGCGGCGGCACCGAAGTCCGCCGAGGAAAAGGCGGCAGAGGCGGAGCAGAAGAAGGGCCCGCGCACCCGCGTCTTCCACTACCCGGAGGGCCTGAAGGACTATGTTGCCTACATCAACCGCAAGCGCACCGCGATCCACCCGACCATCATCTCCTTCGACGTGGCCGAGGATGATCACGAGGTAGAGGTAGCACTGCAGTGGAACAGCGGCTTTAGCCAGTCCGTCCACACCTTTGCCAACACCATCAACACCATCGAGGGTGGTACGCACGAGGAAGGCTTCCGCGCGGCGCTGACCTCTCTGATGAACCGCTACGCCCGCGATCACAAGCTACTGAAGGCCAAGGACCCGAAACTCAGCGGTGACGACGTGCGCGAAGGCCTCGCGGCGGTTATCTCCGTGCGTGTCGGCGACCCGCAGTTCGAGGGCCAGACGAAGACCAAGCTCGGCAACACCGAGATTAAGGGCTTCGTGCAAAGGGCCGTGAACGAGCACCTCGCGGATTGGCTGGATGCTAACCCGGCGGAGGCGAAGGCCATCGTGGACAAGGCGGTTGCTTCCGCCCACGCTCGCGACGCAGCCCGCAAGGCCCGCGACATGGTGCGCCGCAAGTCCGCCTCCGACATCGGCGGCCTGCCGGGCAAGCTGGCCGATTGCCGTTCCCGCGATCCGAAGCTCAGCGAGCTGTACATCGTGGAGGGTGATTCCGCAGGTGGCTCCGCGAAGTCCGGTCGCGATTCCATGTACCAGGCCATCCTGCCGCTGCGCGGCAAGATCCTGAACGTGGAGAAGGCTCGTATGGATAAGGTGCTGAAGAACAACGAGGTCCAGGCCATCATCACGGCCTTGGGCACCGGCATCCACGACGAGTTCGACATCAAGAAGCTGCGTTACCACAAGATTGTGCTGATGGCCGACGCCGATGTGGATGGCCAGCACATCGCCACGCTGCTGCTTACCCTGCTGTTCCGCTTCATGCGTCCACTGGTGGAGGAGGGCTACGTGTACCTGGCCCAGCCGCCGCTGTACAAGCTGAAGTGGGCCAAGGGCGAGC
>NZ_CALLDG010000148.1 GCF_937999985.1 uncultured Corynebacterium sp. | reverse complement strand
AGCCGTGGCAGAAGAAGCACAAGAAGGTTTCCGCGGCGGAGGATCGCTACCTAATGACGGTCGTCGCGACGGCCTCCAACCCCCGCTTCCTGGTCTCCCGGGTGGATATTGACCGTGGCGGGGATACGTACACCGTGGACACCCTGGCGGACATGCGCGCCGAATACCCCGAGGCCGAGCTGTTCTTTATCACCGGCGCCGATGCACTGCAGAAGATCGTGACGTGGCGGGACTGGGAGAAAATCTTCGACTTGGCGCACTTCGTGGGTGTCACCCGTCCTGGCTACGAGTTGCCGAAGGACGACGAGGGCAGCGACGATCCGCTATCGAAGGAAGTCGCAGCCGGGCGCCTGTCTTTGGTGGAGATTCCCGCCATGGCTATCAGCTCCACCGACGTACGCGAGCGGGCGACGAATGGCCGACCCGTGTGGTATCTGGTGCCCGACGGCGTGGTGCAGTACATCGCCAAGCACGGCATGTACGTTTCCAGCGAATAGCTGGTGGGTTGCTAAACTGGATGTGTTTTAAACCAATCATGAAGGGCTGAAATTTTTTGACTGCTACTGCAGATTCGATCGCGCTCGCCGGAGTGGCGGCGCGCGCAGCGGCCGAGAAGTTGGGGGAGGACATTCTGGTCCTCGATGTCTCGGACCGTTTGGCCATTACGGACGTGTTCGTCATCGTCAGCGGCGATAACGAACGCATGGTGAACTCCATCGTTGACGAGGTGGAGTACGAGGTGGGCCAGGACGGCCCCAAGCCAACCCGCCGCGAGGGCCGCGGCGAGGGCCACTGGGTGCTGCTGGACTACGGCAACGTTGTCGTGCACGTCCAGCGCAAGGAAGAGCGCGAGTTCTACGCACTGGATCGCCTGTGGCGCGATGCCCCGCAGATCGAGGTCGAGGGCGTGGAGCAGGTAGACCGCGGAAGCAATTGGGATGCCGATGCAGAGGTAGATGTTCTGGAAGCCACCAGCATCGACGACCTGCCGCTAGCCGGCCCCGCCCCGGACGCGGACGAGCTGTAGAAGCTGATAAGTCTTCACCATGGGCGAGCGCAGGGTCTTTTTGGTCCGTCACGGACAGACGGAGTACAACGCCACGGGGCGTATGCAGGGACAGCTGGATACTGACCTGTCCCCGGTGGGTGTGCAGCAGGCCAAGGTCACCGCGCAGATGCTGGGGGATAAGCGCATCGCGCGGGTGATCGCCAGCGACCTTAAGCGTGCCTACGATACAGCGCTGATCCTGGCCGAGCCCTTCGGCTGCGAGGTGACCACCGATACCCGCTTGCGGGAGACGGACCTGGGCCAGTGGCAGGGGGCCTCGCGCGAAGAGGTAGACCGCGACTTCCCAGGCCAGCGAGCGTATTGGCGCCACGATCCCCAGTGGGCTCCTCCGGGGGGAGAGACGCGCCTGGAGGTCGCCGAGCGCGCCTACGCCGTGATTGAGGAGATCATGGCTACTGATGTGTTCGACGAGGGCGACGTGATGATCGTCGCCCACGGCGGCACGATCGGTGCGCTTACCGCCCGCCTACTGGACCTGCCGGTGCGCTACTACCCGGTGTTCACGGGCCTGGGAAATGCCTGCTGGTCGCAGCTTTTGGCCCGCCCGCGTTTTACTGGCGAGGCTGCCGGCACCACTCCGGTGGCGGTCGACGGAAGCACGGTGCCACTGGTGCCCTCCAGTCGCTCCGACTGGTGGAAGCTGCCGCAGTGGCACCTGGAGGGCTGGAACTTGGGCGTGGCCACCGACGCGAGTCCGGACGAGGGTGCCCTTCCGGGTGCTGCCCCTAGCTCTTTTGGTAATGACGCCACCCGCTCCAACCCGCACAACCCCAGCGAAGGTAGGTAGGTAGTGACTGTCCAGATCGTCACCGATTCCTCCTGCTGCTTGACGAAGGAACTTGCGGAGAAGGCCGGCATCACTGTGCTGGACTTGCACGTGGAGGGCGAAGGGGAAGAACAGACGACCTCGAGCCTGAGCAGCCTGGAGCTGACCGCGAGCTACGCCCGCCTGATGGAGCGCGGCGGGGATGCGGGTGTGCTGGCTTTACACCTTTCCAAGCAGCTGTCCGCAACGTATGCGAATGCGTGTATGGCGGCGGGAGTGTTCGACGGCCAGGTGAAGGTTCTGGATACCAAGAGCATCGGCATGGTGCTGGGCTTTGCCGCGCTGAGCGCCGCCGAGGCCGCGCGCGAAGGTGCGGACCTGGACACCGTGGTGGCGGTGGCCGAGGAGTCGCTGAAGAACTCCTCCCTGTGGCTGTACGTCCACCAGCTGGACGTGCTGCGCAAGGGCGGGCGCCTGTCGGTGGGGCAGGCGTTGCTGACCTCTACGCTGGCGATTAAGCCGATTCTGCAGGTGACTGAGGGCAAGCTGACATTGGCGGCGAAGACCCGCACCCAGGTCAAGGCTATGGACCGCGTGGTGGATCTGGTGCGCCGACTGGTGATCGACGAGGCCGTGGCGGGCAAGGGCAACCCGCGTGACGTGCAGATTGCCGTGCACCACAGCGATGCCGAGGACCAGGCAGTGGATCTATCTGCGCGGCTGGGGGAGATGATTGAGCAGCTGAACCAGCTGGAAGCCCCAACCGAGCCGCCGGAGCCGCGCCCGCACTCGCTGCGCAGGCAGGTTCGGATAGAGACGTGGAAGTCCTTGCCGCAGGTAGAGGTCAGTATCGTGAGCATCCCGGAGGTCCTGCAGCTGCACGTGGGGCAAGGGGCACTGGGCGTGGCGGCGACGCTGCGAGGTACGGCGGAGAGCGCCGAGGCGACCGAAGCAGCGGCAGATAAGTCCGCCGAGCCTGAAGAGATGCCGGATGCACCCGAAACATCCGGGGCGAACGGCGAGAAGGCCGAGGATAACGGCGCAGAGAGCAGCGACACCGAGTAACTCAGGAGGGGCTACAGGGAGCTTCTACTCGCCGGTTATCCACAGGGGAGGGGTTTTCCACAGCTTCCTGGAGTTTTGACGTTCCAGCTGTGGTTTCCGGCGGTCAGTAGTCCGCTAGACATGTTCTGATCGGCGCATGTCCACACGACGCATGCGGCAGAGTTCCGCCGACAAGGTTCGCGCCCGCGCTGAGGCTTTAGCTCAGCCCATGCCGGAGCATGAGCTCGCCAACGTTGACCTGGACACGCACACGGTCATAGGCAGCACGGCATCCAGGGGGCTTATCGTCACGGTGGTCGTGGCGGTCCTCATCAGCGGCACGTTCTTCGCCTGCCAACGGCAAGATTCGGATGACGGGGCGGGAGTAGGCGGCGCCGACATGCTGGCGACCACGAGCGAGCCTGGGGGTTCCGGAGGAGCCGCAGAGGCAGGTGCGGGTGGCGCTGCGGCGGCAACTGGCTCGGGGGAAGCCACAGCGGGGGACGATGGCCAGGCTAACGAGCAGGACGATCACCAGGAAGTCGTGGTGAGCGTGCAGGGTATGGTGCATCACCCCGGGCTGCTCCGGGTGCAGGCGAGCACCCGGGTGGGCGAGGCAATAGAAGCTGCAGGTGGCGGTTTGCCTAAGGCGGTCGTGTTGGACATCAATCTGGCAGAGCCGGTCAGCGATGGCATGCAGATCGTGGTGGATGATCGTGGCTCGCGCGTGGTGTACGCCGGTGGAGCGCAAGCCGCGCCGGGTGGAGCCGGAGGAACAGGCGCGGGCGGGGCTAAGCCTGGTGGGGCAGGAAGTGGGCCTGCAGCGCAGGGAGGAAACTCCGGCGGCGCGGGTGGCACAGACGGCGCAGACGGCAAAGTGAACCTCAACACCGCAGACGCCACGCAGCTGGAGACCATCAGCGGCATTGGCCCCGCCACCGCCGAGGCCATCATCGCTTGGCGAGACGCCAACGGTCCCTTCACCAGTATCGAGCAGCTCCTGGACGTCCGAGGCATTGGCCCGGCGAAGTTCGAAGCGATGCGCGATGCCGTCACTATCTAACTCGCTGGTGTTGAGCGCGCCGGAGCCGTTCAGCCCGGAAGCTGTCACCAAAGCCCGTGGCGTTGATCTGCGGCTCGTCCCCGTCGCGCTCGGGTGTTGGCTCATGGCTGCCGCGATCATCCTGACCCGCAGCTTCTGGCCGCTTGCCATCGGAGGGCTCATCACGCTCGCCAGCACCACCTGGTGGTGGCACGCCCGTTGCAGTTACGGATCCCCGTGGCGCCGCCTTTTCGCGCGCAGCGTTGCGACGGTCGGGGCCGTCGCTAGCGCGGTGGGCCTGGGCACGTGGTGGCGGATCCTTCTTATTGACGCCCAGCCGCTACTGCAGGAGCTCTCCACCCGAGCAGGCGGTGTGCAGCAGCGGGTAACGGTGGCGGGCCTGCCAAAACAAGTCGCGGAGGGGACGGTGCTGGTCCCCGTGGACGTCGACGGCCTGGGGGCGGTGCCACTCTTTTTACGTCCCGATTTGGCCGGTGCTGGCGCAGGTGCTGGGGGCGACGGGATGGGCGGAGGCACAGCGGGCGCCGGCGACTTCACGGGCTTACAACCCGGCATGAGCTTCGACATTGCCGCCACCATGCGCCCCGCCCGTGGGGCAGAGATGGTTCCCGTCACCTTGTCCGCCACCCGCGCGCCGGAGAACATCACCGAGCCGGAGGGCATATGGGGCATCACCGCCTGGCTGCGCGAAGGCTTCCACGCGCTGTGCGCTGACCTGCCGTGGGAAGCCGGGAAGATCCTGCCCGGCATGGTGATGGGGGACGTCAGCATGCAGGATGCCACCCTGCGCAACCAGTTCACCGTCACTGGGCTAAGTCACCTCAGCGCGGTCTCGGGCTCGAATGTCGCGGTAGTCACCGGAGCCGCGTTGGTGCTGGCTACGGCCTGCCGGGCGGGGCGCCTCACCCGGCTGCTGGTGGCCGCCGGCGCCCTGGTGGCCTTCGTGCTGCTGGTTGGCCCGGAACCCAGTGTGCTGCGCGCGGCGATCATGGGCAGCGTCGGCCTGGTGGCGGTGGCCTCCGCCCGCTGGACGGACATCATCGCCTCCCTGAGTGCGGCCATCATCGTTCTGATGGTGCTCTCCCCAGGCATGGCCATTAGCTACGCCTTCGTGCTCTCTGTGGCGGCGACGACGGGCATCGTGGTGGTGCTGCCCTGGTGGTCAAAGGCCGTGCTGGCTAGGATGCCGCTGATCCCCTGGCTGCCCGTCCACGATCGGCCCACCCAGCTGCAGGCGATGGTGGTGCGCATGGTGTTGGTGGCGATCGCAGCGGACCTGGTGACCATTCCGATCATTGTCCATATGACGGGGAAAGTCTCCCTGGTCGCGGTCGTCTGCAACCTGGCGGTGACGGCGGTGGTTCCAGTGATCACCGTACTGGGGCTCATGGCAGCACTGCTGGCGGCGATCTATCCACCGGTGACGATGCTGCTGGCCAAGCTCATCGTCGCCCCCGCAGTGCCATGCGCGGCATGGGTGCTGCGGGTGGCCCGCACGGGGTCTGGCGCGCCGATGCTCGCCACCCCAGGCGGATGGGCATGGGCGGGCATCGCCAGCGCACTGCTGGCGGTAGTGCTGGCGAGCGTGCGCTACGCCAGCTACTGGCGCACCCTCCGGTGGGGCTGGGCCACGCTTATGTGCGGGGTGCTGATGATAGGGGTGTGGGGACGAGGGGGCGTCATAAAACTAGAAAAACCAGACGCACCCGCGGCTATTAAGACAGGGCCGGTGGACCTTACCGGCAAGGCAGTGTTTCAAGTTCGAGACGACGACCAGGCCATGCGACAGCTACAAACGATCGACGCAACCGTGGCGGAGAAAGGGGGAGCGCAACAGGTGGCGGTGATCGTGACACAGTGCGGAAAACCGCACGACAGGCCAAGCTTTATGCCGAACGGGGTGCCCGTGTACTACCCGTGCAAGGACAAGGTGGAGATCCGTTAGAAGTCATGCGCGCAGATCTGGCAAGATCGAACCCATGAACCGCCCCGAGCATCCCGCACCCATCAACCTGATCGTCGGCGGCGACGACTTCCTGGCCGAACGACGCAGGCAGGGCATCGTCGACCAGGCGCGGGCCGCCAGCGGAGACCCGAACTTGCCGGTAGAGATGCGCAAAGCCTCGGAACTCAGTGCACCTGAACTGGCTGAACTGCTCAGCCCCAGCCTGTTCGCCGAGGACCGCATCGTGGTCGTCACGGGCGTGGAGGATACGGGCAAGGAGATCGTCGGGCTGCTGGAACAAGCCATCAAAGACCCAGCCGACGGGGTGGTGCTGATCATCGTGCACACCGGTAAGGGCCGCAACAAGAAACTGGTGGACAGCTGGCCGAAACTTGGCGCGGTGGTATTCCAAGCCGGGGCGCTCAAGGGTCGCGAACAGCTGGCCTTCATCGACCAAGAGTTCCGCAGCCAGGGCGCGCGCGTGACCCGCGAAGTGTGCGAACTGCTGCTGGACGTGGTGGGCAGCGACCTACGTCAGTTGGCCAGCGCCATCAGCCAGCTCATCGCCGATACGGACGGCCACGTGGATGCCGCAGCGGTAAAGCGCTACTACCAGGGCAAAGCGGAGGTCAGCGGCTTCGAGGTGGCCGACTACGCCATCGCCGGAAACGTCCGCGCCGCAGTGGCGCTGGCGCGCCGGGCGCTACAGCTGGGCGTGGCGCCGGTGCTGCTGGCCAGCACACTGAGCTCCGGGATCGCAGACATTGCGAAGGTGGCGGGCGCGGGCAACATCAACTCCCGCCGGGATGCGGCGAAGTTCGGCATGGCACCGTGGAAGCTGGACAAAACGATCCGCACCGCCCGGCGCTGGACCACCCCCATGATCGCGCAGGCGGTGCAGATCACCGCGGAGCTAGACGCGGGAGTGAAAGGGCACAGCGCCGACCCCGACTTCGCGGTCGAGGACGCGGTGCGCAAAATCGCCTACGTCGCTGGCGGGCAGCCAGCGCGCAGGTAGCACAGTGCTGGCGGGCAGCCAGCGCGCAGATAGCACAGTGGGTACAGCGCTACCGGGCGTTAAAGCCCTTCCACACGCCGAAGTGCACCGCGTCGTCGTAGCGCGACTCGAAATTGTACTCGCGGGTTTCCTCCCACGCGGCTACTCCACCCTTCAGGTGAGAGCCGATGAGCGCGCCAGTCAGCGAAGCGCGAGTGCTGCGGTTGCCAGGCCAGTTCACGGCCACGTGCAGGAAGTCGTGCGGGGCGTACTGATCCTGATTATCCAGGTACAGTTGCGCCAGCAGTAGGGCGGAGGCGGTGCAGGAGCCTGCATCCCACCCACGACCCAGAATCTGCACAAACTTGCCGCTATGGCGGTACAGCTCCTCGAAGTCGCCCTGCTGCAGGAACGGGGTCACGTGCTCGTGCACGGCGCTGACGCGCGAGATCAGCTCACTCAACGGAACGTCGGGGCCGGTCAAATCCGTGATTAGAGCCTCGTCCAGGTCCGTGAGGATGTCCAGCTTCTCCTCGTTGGTCAGCAGGCTATCGTTATCGAAGTTCTCATCGCCGGCCAGGCCCTCCGCGACGTCGATCAGGCGGGTGCCCTTCTTGGCTGCCAGCATGCAGGCCACCATCGCGCACGCCGCGCGGGCCACGCCCGAGTCGTGAGTCAAGATGCCCTGCAGGACGGACCAGCCCACGCCTTCATCAGCGGGAGCGAGCAAAGCACTGGCGGCTACGCGCATCACGGCACCGGCGCCACCCGAGTGCGTCGCCACGTCGTCCCAGTGCTCCGCCCCGAGCAGGCTCAGCCGGTCCAGCGACTCGGTGTTCGAAGCTCCGGGGTGACGGTCGTAGTCCCGGTCGCCGTGGTAGTTGATGAAGTGCTGGCCGATGGCCTGCATGCCCTCTTCGCGATCCAGGTCCCCGTCGTCGATCTCTGCCATCGCGGCGCACAGAGCCAGGGTCATCTGCGTAGCGTCGCTGATCACCAGCGAATCGGGTAGCGGGGTGCGGTCGGGCTGCGGCTCGTTCTGGTACGGGTAACCCCACGCATCGCCCAGGGCGGTGCCGAGTAGGGCTGAGCGGAAGCGATCCTTCATCCCTTTGTCGAACTCCTTTGAAAAGTCATTAGCAGCGGTCAGCTGTGGCTGTATCCAGCCCTAATTTAGCTCTTAAGCTTAGGGCATAACGAAAACCCGCACCCGGGGAGAGGTTGTTGCTGTTGTTGCTTTGTGACGCAACGTCTCAACCTCTGTGAAAGGGTGCGGGCCTCGATTCAGGCAAGTGCCGATTGGAGAATCTCCGGATAAACCTTAGGCCATCTTGTTGAAGCGAGCGGCCATGCCGGACTTCTTGTTTGCCGCGTTGTTGCGGTGGATGGTGCCCTTGGTGACGGCCTTGTCGTAGAAGCGGGAAGCGACGCGCAGCTGAGCCTCAGCGGCCTCCTTGTCGCCAGCTTCAACGGCGGCGTTGAACTTGCGGGTCTCGGTGCGCAGGCGGGAACGGATAGCCTGGTTGCGCTTGCGAGCGATCTCGTTGGTGAGAACGCGCTTCTTCTGCTGCTTGATGTTTGCCATGGTGGCGTGCCTCTTCTTTCAAAAAGTTTTCGGAAAAAATCTGTTCAGGGGAGCGGACTCCCGCCGCGGCCGCGCGGTCTCTAACACCCCACCCAAGGTCCTGTGGGATGCGGCGTGGCCTCGCAGTGCGTCCCGATAACGGCGCTGGCACTAGGGGTTAGCGCTAGTGGCTGCTACGAGCAGCACTGTGAACTCGGGAAATGTTAGCAGCAGGGGCGCAGAAAAGGCAAAAAGCTCCGGGCGGGGTCTTTTAGCCCCAGCCGTACTCCTGGCGCAGCACGTTGGCTACTCGATCGAAACGGCGGGAGGGCAGCGGGATGCCGCGGCGTTGGATGTGAGATTCCGGCACCTGCAACACCTTATCTATACGCACCCAGCTATCGCGATCCGCGCCGGAGCTCCACGGGCCGGTGCCAATGGGAACCCAGATCGGCTGATCAGCATACTCCTCGCGGGAGGAAATCAGCAGAGTGAGAAGCCGGTGGCTCTTGCGCCCGACCACAAGCACCGCGCGCCGCTCAGGGGGCACGCCCTTCTTCGGGCGGATGTCTGCCCACACGACCTCACCAGCATCCGCCTGCCCGTCCATGTCCGGGATGTAGGTGACCGGGCGGGCGAGTTCGCGGCTGGGAGTTTTGATGGTTTCGTCCCGTTCGCCCGCCAAACCGGCGTACTCCGCCCCCATTCCCAGGTGTGCATTAAGCTCGGCAATGCCGCGTTTCAAAGACTGCCTGCGCGTGAAATGGCGGATATAAAACCGCTGGAAGAACCCCTTGATGGCCCCAATGGGATTGCGGGATTTCCCCCGTGGGGGCGTCACATCCACAACACTTCCTTCGGAACCAGCCATAGGTGACAGATTACCCGAACCACGTGCGCACAGTAATAAGGTTCGCAGCTAAACCCCGTCTGCTACTTCCGGGCCGATGCATAGTAGGGTTACGCATAAGCGAAAGAGGAGGGCAAATGGCAGCCAAGCAGAAGAATTACGCCACTGAGACGTTCACGGACCCAGAGAGGATCCGCAACTTCTGCATCATTGCCCACATTGACCACGGCAAATCCACGCTGGCGGACCGTATCCTGCAGATGTCGGGCGTGGTCGAGGACCGGGACATGCGCGACCAGTACCTCGACAACATGGACATCGAGCGCGAACGCGGCATCACCATTAAAGCGCAGAACGTGCGCCTGCCCTGGGTGCCGAAGACCGGCGCGCACGCGGGCGAAGAACTGGTGATGCATCTGATTGATACGCCCGGCCACGTGGACTTCACCTACGAGGTCTCCCGCGCCCTCGAGGCGTGTGAGGGTTGCATCCTGCTGGTCGACGCAGCACAGGGCATCGAGGCGCAGACGCTGGCGAACCTGTACCTGGCGATGGAAAACGACCTGGAAATCATCCCGGTGCTGAACAAGATCGACCTGCCCGCGGCGGACCCGGAGAAGTACGCCCTGGAGATCGCGCACATCATCGGCTGCGAGCCGGAGGATGTGCTGCGCGTATCCGGAAAGACCGGCGAGGGCGTATCCGAGTTACTGGATAGGGTCTGCGAGCTGGTGCCCGCGCCCGTCGGCGATCCCGACGCGCCCGCCCGTGCCATGATCTTCGACAGTGTCTACGACATCTACCGCGGCGTGGTGACCTACGTGCGCATGATGGACGGCAAGCTGGAATCCCGCCAGAAGATCCAGATGATGAGTACCGGCGCGACCCACGAAACCCTGGAGATCGGCGTGGTCTCCCCAGAGCCGACGAAGACCAAGGGCCTGGGTGTGGGCGAGGTTGGCTACATCATCACCGGTGTGAAGGACGTTCGCCAGTCCAAGGTGGGCGATACGATCACTTGGGCCGTCAACGGCGCGGAAACCCCGCTGAAGGGCTACCAGGAGCCGACCCCGATGGTGTACTCCGGCCTGTTCCCAATCAGCGCTGACCAGTACCCGGACCTGCGCGAGGCCATCGAAAAGCTGCAGCTCAACGATGCCTCCCTGACCTTCGAGCCAGAGACGTCCGTGGCCCTGGGCTTCGGCTTCCGCTGTGGTTTCCTGGGCTTGCTGCACATGGAGATCACCCGCGCCCGCCTGGAGCGCGAGTTCGACCTGGACCTGATCTCCACCGCACCTTCCGTGGTGTACCGCGTGGTTAAGGAGGACGGTAGCGAGGTGCTGGTGCGCAACCCTTCGGATTGGCCGGGCGGCAAGATGCGCGAGATCTACGAGCCGATTGTGAAGATGACCGTCATCGTGCCGGCGGAGTTCCTGGGCGCGACGATGGAGCTGTGCCAGTCCAAGCGCGGCCAGATGGGCGGCATGGATTACCTCTCCGAGGACCGCGTGGAGCTGCGCTACACCATGCCTCTGGGCGAGATCATCTTCGACTTCTTTGACCAGCTGAAGTCTCGCACCAAGGGATATGCTTCGCTGAACTACGAGGAGGCCGGCGAGCAGCTGGCCGACCTGGTGAAGGTGGACATCCTGCTGCAGGGCGATCCGGTGGATGCGTTCAGCGCCATCGTTCACCGCGAGAATGCCCACTGGTACGGCAACAAGATGACGGTGAAGCTCAAGGAGCTCATCCCGCGCCAGCAGTTCGAAGTGCCGGTGCAGGCTGCCATCGGCTCCAAGATCATCGCCCGCGAGAACATCCGCGCCCTGCGCAAGGACGTTCTTTCCAAGTGCTACGGCGGCGACGTGTCGCGTAAGCGCAAACTGCTGGAGAAGCAGAAGGAAGGCAAGAAGCGCATGAAGGCCATCGGTTCGGTCTCTGTTCCGCAGGAGGCCTTCGTCGCTGCTCTGTCTACCGACGCTGATTAGGTTTATTGACGCCGACTAGGCTCAGCCGAGCTGGCGCACCGCTGCGGCCAGGCGGTTGATCTCGCTTAGGGAGAGCTCCTCGTCCGCGTGGGCGTTGCAGTAATCCAGCAGGGTATAACCAGTGAGCTGCAGCTGGTTGTGCTTGGCCCACATGCTGCGCGCATAGGGCGAGTTGTTGTTGATCATCTTCATCATGTGCTTGCGCTCGCTGAGCAGCTCGAACTGCAGGTCCCGGCGCGCGTAGAGCGCACGGTCCGGCGGGTTCATCAGCAAGGCGCCCAGCAGGGCACCCATTGCCGCTTCGCAGTGGCCTGCAAGGCGGCGGTGATAGTGGGCGTCCGACGTAGTACGCCAGAACCACAAGAAGATAAACGAGCAGATAACCGCAATACACACTTCGGCGAGGCGGTCGATCACCACGTCGCCGAGCGGGCGGTCGAGAGAGTTGCCCATCATCAGCGCCATGGGCGTGGTGAAGATGACGGTGAACGCATAGTTCTTGACGATGAAAAACTCGGCGGCGAATTGGCAGGCGGCCAGCAGGAACAGCAGGGGGAGGCCGCTGATCTGGAAAGCATGGGCGATGGCGAACAAGCCGATGCCCAGGATGGAGCCCAAGAGACGGTGGACGCCGCGGATAGTTCCGGGGACTTTCTCCGGGCCCCACTGCAGGATAAGCAGGGCGGTGATCACGCCCCAGTCGGGGCGGTCCAGCCCCAGCCAGATCGTGAGGGCGCAAGAGACGAGGCTGGCCAGCACCACCTTTTCCATGCTGAGCTCTGCATGGCTGTGGATGTTGAGCGAACGGCCGAAGCGGTACTTCACCGAAGGCTTGTGGTGCGGGATGGCGGTACGGGTGGGGTCGACCATGCCGTTGGTATCGGAGAAGTCCTCGTCCGTATCCACGTAGCCTGCCTGCGCGCTGGTGGACATGAGTTTCTGGCGGGCCTGCTGCACCTGCACCACCAGGTCGCGTTGTGATTCGCGGACGACCCTACCGCCGGAGACGATGCCCGCGCCCATGAGCGTGGTCCACGCCTCGGAGAGGGAAGTGCGGGCCAGGTAGTAGTTGCCGGGACTTGGATCCTCAGCGAAGTCTGCCACTGCGTTGTTAAGGGTGCGGATGGCCTGTTGTTCCGGGCCGCGCGGGTTGAACAGGGCGGGGAACATGCCCACGATGATGGCGACGAACGCGCCGAACAGAGCCCAACCGCCGATTGCCAAGGGGTTAAGGTCGTTGCGGGCGATCATCGTTGCACCGCCGGAAACCATGACGATGAAGAAGCCGCCCGGCGGCGGCAGGCGCAGTGCGTTCTGGGCGTAGGTGAACACGCCGGAGAGGAAGGTGCAGTATACGCCTGCGATGAGCAGCCACCAGTGCGAGCCGCCGGAATCCATATGCTCCCACATCATCTTGCCCAGCCAGGCGGCGATGGTGGGGCAAGCGGCCAGCAGGACGGCGGAGAACGCCATCACCTTCAGGCGGATGCGGTACGGCAGGTTACCGCCGTAGATGACAGTGAACGCTCCGCCAGCAACTAGCAACATCGCATCGGTGTGGCCCAACGACCAGGCGATCGTGCCCGGGATCAGCAACGACAGTGCCGCTCGCAGTCCACCGGCCCAGCCCGAGGCCTTCGAGTTGAAGGTACTGAACAGCTCCCACGCGCTCGGGCGCTGGGGGATGGGGAACTCCGCGGGGTTACGCGGGGGCTTTGGGGATAGCGGTGATGGCGAGGAGGGCTGCTTGTCGGGGCTGGTTTGGCTCACTGTGTCTTTGTTTTTCCTCGTATACGTCGGCGAAATAGGGCATTCAAGGGACAGTCAAAGAGGCAGTCCCTTGGGGACATTCACAGTGTAGTCTCCGAAATCGAACGATGAGCTGTGGACCGTCCGGCGCAGTGCCTACACTGAAGACCATGAGTTACAGGGAACCGCAGCACCCGGGCGAAAAGGATTACCTGGCTGGCTGGATGCCCGACGAGGATCCACACGATGGGCAGGTCGTGCGTACCTCCGATGAGCAGGAACTGGAATCCCGCCGCATTCGGTTGTCGAAGTACCGCCCGAGCACCGCGAAGAAGATCGCGGCGTGGCTGGCATTGATCCTGGGTGTGATTATGCTGTTCGGGATTCTCTCCGGTTCGATGGAGGACGTCGATGGAGGCCTGAAGATCCTCCTGGCGGTGCTCTACTTCCTCATGTTTTCCGGACCGGCACTGTTCTGGATGTATGCGAACAACCGCGATACCAAGGCGGTTCGGCAGTGGGCTGCCACGGAGTCCGACTACCGGGAAGTGTGGGAATCCTTCGACCCGGCAACGCAGTCCATCTTCGCGCGGCCTTCACTGGCAGATGAGCTGCCTCTGCTGCCGAAGCGCCCCTGGTTGTGGATTTGGATCGCGGAGTTCGCGGTGATCGCCACTACCGGTGCGCTGACTCCTGCCTAGCGTTCGCCTGATCCGCGCAGGGCGCGAGGGGGAGTCCTACTGGGGAGTGGCGATTGTGAGGTAGTCGAACCACTTCTTTTGCTTCAGGGCGAAGTCTGCCCCAAAGTCGTAATCGTTCGATTTGCCTACCTGACAAGTTAGAGTGCTGCCGTCCGAGCTCACGAAGCAGTCCATCGTATGAGTATCACCGGAATCGGGGTCGGTGACTGTGATGCTCGCATGGGGTATAGCCGTCACGTTAGGGTTGCTAGACCTATAGACGTAGGTGGGTTTCAATGCCTCTGCGTAAATCGCATCAGCGAACTCGCATGATGTTTGGAGAGGAACGCTGATGTCAGCGCCATTTGCAGTGACCCCGCAGTCATTTCGCGGGTAGGCAGGGCCTCCAGCGGAAGAGGAACGTTTGCGTTTACCTCGCGTCGGCTCAGCTGCGCGGTTGTTGCTTTCTGCGGCAGAGCTGTGACCGGAACCGTGGTTTGAAGCCGGTGGGGTGGGGTTGGGGCCGGACTTCTTGGTGGACTTTGCGCGCGTGGATTCGTCTGCCTTGTCACCCTTCTTGGAGTCGTCCTCCGTAGAGCTTTTATCCTTAGCTGCCGAATCCTGCTGTGCAGAGGCGTTGGCGGAGCTGCCGGAGTCGGCGGCATCGTCGGAATCTTCGGATCCGCAGGCGCTTAAACTCAACGCGGCGACGGTGAGCAGGGCAAGGGCAGACGTGCGCTTCATGAAAACGTCCTTAAGTAAAGAAAAGAGTCGTATTAATGAAGAAGCCTAGCGCTTCCGTTAGTCATTCACAGTGAGAACGACCTTCCCCAGCGCGTGGCCCGACTCGACTTCCTCGTAGCCCTCGGCGGCGGCGCTGAAGGGCAGCTCCCTGCCGATCACCGGACGCATCGCACCCTCCGCCACCAAGCGGGCGAGCTCCGCGAAGCGCTCCTGGGTGCGGACTCGAGTAATGCCGCTACCGCCCAGGCGGGCGGCCAACTGCTTGTCGGCGGCGCTGCGGATCGCGCCCTCCGGCGCAAGATGTGCCAGCCCCTCCAAAACCTCGCCGCCGACGAGGTCGAGGATGCCGTCCACCGGCGGAACAGTAACGTGGGAGCCAGTCTTGCCCAGCTCCGCGGTGTCCATAAACCTTGCCCCCAGGCGCTCTACCAGTATCTTCTTATTGGCGCTGGCGATGCCGATGACCTCAATGTCGAAATGCCGCGCCAGTTGCAGGGCATGCGTGCCCACGCCGCCGCCCGCGCCGATCACTAGCAGGCGGGCGCCCTCATCCGGCCAGGTTTCCAGGTCGTGTAGTTCCGCCAAAGCGTCGTAGGCGGTCCCGGCAGCCGCGGGGAGGCAGGCCGCATCCGTGGCCTCTACACCGCTGGGGATAGCTGCGGTCGAGGCGGCGTCCAAAAGAACAAAAGAATCGCTCGCAGCACCAGTGCCGGAGAAAGCCGAGCCAAAGACGCGATCACCTGGCGAGAAACCGGTGGAAGGGTCGGCCTCGACGACGATGCCGGCGGCCTCGCGGCCCATGGCCATGGGGAAAGAGACCGGGAATGAGCCCTGGCGCTGGCCGTTTCGCACTTTAATGTCGCCGGGGTTCAGGCTGATCGCCGTGGGGTGGATTAGCACGCTGCCGGGCTGCCAGGTGGGGTCGGCGACGTCGAGGAAGCTGGTGACCTCGGGGCCGCCGAAGGATTCAAAGCCGAAGATAAGCATGAATCCCATGGTAGGGGTCTGCTAGTTCTTGGCGAAGCGGCGCATGAGGAAAGCGAATAGAGCGCCGGAAATGTTGTGCCACACGGCGGCGACCGCACCGGGGATGGCGGCCTCCGGAGCCCAGTACTTGCCAGACATGCCAGAGGCCAGGCCAGCGGACTGCGTGGCGACCTCGATGGCGGTGGTGCGACACACGGCGGCGGATTCGCCGGTAGCGCGGGCGGCGAAGTAACCCAGGATGTAGCCGATGGTGTTGTGGATGATAACGGCGACCAGGACGGTTACGCCGACGTTCATCAGGGTCTCCGAAGATTTAGCCACTGCGGGGAAGACCACGCCGCCGATGGCGATGATGGACAGCCACGGCAGGATCGGCAGCAAGAACTGAACGATGCGGTCGAAGATCACACGGATGACCAGGCCGCCGATGACGGGCAGCAGCACGGTCTGGACCAGGCTCCACGCCATGGACTTGCCATCCACCGGGGTTTCCTCGCCGGCGAGCAGCAGCATGATCACCGGGGTAACGATCGGGGAGAGGACCGTGGAGACGGAGGTCATGGTCACGGACAGGGCGACGTCGCCCTTGGCCAGGTATGAAACCACGTTAGAGGTGGTGCCGCCCGGGACGGAACCCAGCATCAGCAGGCCGATCGCCAGCATGGGGTTCAGTCCCAGCAGTTTGGCCACGGCCACCGCGCCCAGCGGCATGATGACGAACTGCGCCAGCACGCCGATGAAGATCGGCATGGGGCGCTTGATGACCAGTGCGAAGTCGGGCAGCGTCAGCGTGAGGCCCATGCACAGCATGATGATGGCGATCATCGCGGAGATGTGCGCCGCCAGGGGAGTGAAGGTGTCCGGGCTGGCCAGTGCCAGGCCGGCACCGATCAGGATGAATGCGGGGAAGGCCCACACGGCAATGGTGGCGGAGCGCTCCTCAGAGGCATTGGTGGCATTGTTTTCCGCGCCGTTTTGCGGCGCTTCGGTGTTCTTCTCTTCGGTCGTCATGTGACCAGTATATGAGACGGTAGTCTCAAAGTGTGAAATTCACCGGAAAAGTCTGCCGTGAATGGGGGTGGGGACATTGGTTAGAGTGGTTCTAACAGCCCCGCGCCCAGTCTCGAACTACCCAGGCTCGAACTCAACAGAAGGAGTGACCAATGAACCAACCCCGCACCTGGTTCACTAGCGACCTGCACCTTGGCCACCCCTTCGTTGCCGAACTGCGCGGCTACGGCACCAGCGGGGAGATCGATGCGGATGTCGAACGGCACGACGCAACGATTTTGAACAACCTCACCAGCGCCCTGGCCCCGGGTGACACGTTGTGGGTACTCGGTGACATTTCCTCTGGGTGGGGTCCGCAGGAAGAGCGAGCGCTGGACTTGCTGGCTCAGGCCATTTCTGGTCTGGACGTCACCGTTCACCTGATCTCCGGCAACCACGACTCTTGCCACCCGCTGCACGCCAACAGCGCCGATCGCCAGCGCCGCTTCCTGGAGGTTTTCGATTCCGTGCAGCCCTACCAGTGCGTGGTTCCGTGGGATCCGGACGGCGACGGGGTGGCCGATAACGAGGACCTAGCCAAGAAGGCCGATACCGAGGTCGCCTGGCTGTGCCACTTCCCGCGCCCTGGTCAGGATCACGAGGGCATGGAGTCTCGCTACGACTCTCTGCGCCTGGACGTGCCATACGTCATTCACGGCCACCTGCATTCCGCAGCGCCCATCACTGGGCCGGGTCAGGTCGACGTCGGAGTGGATGCTTGGGGCCTGCGCCCCGCCCCTTATGAAGAGGTCATGGACCTGCTTTACCGCGACGCATAGCGCCCACAGCAGGTGCATAAGCATCTATTTATGTATATTTATGCTGTGCGTTTATTGCTCGGGGCACTTTGTTGGCCCTTTTTCTAGGTGACGCCAACTTCTCGGCGCGCAACAACATGAATAAACGGGACTTGAGGTTATGACGTTCGACTTTTCCCAGTACACCTACCGTCCGCGGCATGCGGCAAAGAGCTCACGCTCTGCTGCAAAGGGCATCGCCACCGCGGCTCTGACCGCCTCCATTGGTGTGGCAGGGTTCGCCGTCCCGGCGAATGCTGCGCCTGCAGGTCCGCCCGCCGGCTCGCAGCTTCCGCCCATGCCGAAGGTTCAGCTGCCCCCGCCGCCGCAGCTCCCGCAGCTCCCACCGTTGCCTCCGGTTCCGCAGGCCGTGGAAGACGCGCTGAACCAGCTGGGAATGTCCGCCAACCAGATCCCGGGTTCGTCTGCTCCGCAGCGCCCGGCGCCGCACCGGCCGGCACCGAACAATGGCTACAAGGTGCGCACGATCCACAACGTGCCCGCCCGTACCTCGATGGCAGTGGTGACCAACAACGGCATCGCCAAGACTCCGAACGCGGATGAGTCCCGCCCGGGGCTTTCCATCGTGAAGCTGTACATGGCGGACTACGTGCTGCGCTACGGCGATCGCAGCAACTCCGATCGTTACCTGGCAGAGCGCATGATCCGCTTCTCCGACGACGGTGCTGCCTCCAAGATCTACCGCAAGTACCCGCGATCGATCAGCACCATTGCCCGCGAGTACGGCCTGCGCAACACCCGTGCTGCCGCCCACTGGGGTAACTCCTATACATCCGCGACGGATACCGCCCTGTTCCTGCACAAGCTGCGTATCCGCCACCCGCGCTCCCTGGTGCTGCACTGGATGCGCACCGCCAGCCCCGTGGCGGCTGACGGCACCCGCCAGAACTGGGGAACTGTGCACCTGCCGGGCGTCAACGGCACGAAGTGGGGCTGGTCCGATTACGGCCGCCAGACTTTGGCCTCGGCCTCCTTTGGCAACGGCTACACCGTGGCCTCCTTTTCCTGGGGCGGCCGCGCGGTACAGAACGCAGATACTCGAGCGGCAGCAGGGTACCTGCGATAGTCTTAAGTCTCGAAGTGCAGTGGCACATAAGTAACTAAGGCACATGCAGGTTGAGCTAGGCTCCTGGCACGGAAAGTATTAGGTAATGGCACCACAGGACGATAACCCCTTCAATAGCGTAGGCAACGGCGCGGACGGGCAGAACGCCGACAATCCGACCGAATACTTGGGGCAGGCCAAGTCGGAAGAGTCGGGGGCGGAGCCCCCGCAGTACCGCCGTCAGGATGATCAGAGCACGCAGGTCTTCGGTGCTTCTGGCACTGGTAACTCGCAGGGGTACCCGAACGCGAGTAATCAGGGATACGGTGCGCCCGGTTTTAACCCTCAGGGTGGCTATGGCCAGCCTGGTCAGCAGGGCTACGGCCAGGCCGGCCAACAGGGTTACAACCAGGCTGCCTACGGTCAACAGGGCTACGGCCAGCAGGGCTACGGCCAGCAGGGCTACGGCCAGGCCGGTCAGCAAGGTTATGGCCAGGCCGGCTATGGCCAGCAGGGTTACGGTCAGCAGGGGTATGGCCAGCCCGGCCAGGGATATGGTCAGGGTTACGGCCAGCCCGGCCCCAACGGCGCCAATGGGCAGGGTGGCAATGGCAACGTAGCTAAGATCGTTATCGGCCTGCTGGTGCTTATTGCACTGGTGGTTGGCGGTGTGCTTCTTTATAACCTGGTCTCAAGTGACGACGATGGTGGCGATAAGCCCAGCTCCTCTACATCCGAGGCCACGGATACGACGGGCGAGAACAACGAAGAGACTTCGGGGAATCAGAACGAAGACAACCCGCTGACCTCGCTCCCCAGCCCCTCCGGCATTACTTTGCCTTCGGACTTCCCGGACATTTCTGACTACCAGGATCAGCTCGACGACAGCCTGGAAGATCTGGAAGAGATGCTGAGCAGCATGACCGAGAGCCCTGGCGTGCCCACCGGAAACCCCAGCTATAACTAGTGCGGCCACGGCGGAGCCCAGAACCTAGAGCTCCAGCTACAAACAGCAACAAGAAACCCCCAGGCGGACTTAAAACCTGGGGGTTTCTTGCTGACGTTTCAAGAGGAGAATGACCGTTCGTATGTGAATCCTTTCTGTTGACCACTGAGGACTAATCTAAAGTGCCTTCCTGGAAAAACCCTGTGGACGATCTGCAAGGTCGCTACGCGTTAAATAGGCTTTTCCCGCAAACGATAAAACCCCTGGTCAAGTACCGCAAAGCGGCTTGCTGCGATTAATTATTTTCACTTTGAGGACATGATTGTCCGGGCGAGGGGATAGGGTAAGGCAAGACCTACACACGTTCGAGAACCGAAACCGGGGAGTGATCCCACCATGGAAGGCGAAAAATCTACAGCTAAGGCAAACGCGGAAAAGTAAAAGTCGACCCGTTAATCTTCTGGGTTGCCTTTGGCTTCATCGTTGCCTTCGTTAGCTACGCGATCATCTTCAAGGACAGGGCCGCAGAAACCCTGCAGGGCGGCGCCAACTGGCTGCTGGAGAACTTCAACTGGCTGTACATCGGCAGCATCTCCTTGGCC
>NZ_CALLDG010000147.1 GCF_937999985.1 uncultured Corynebacterium sp. | reverse complement strand
AGGCAGAGTGCTCCGGTGACTGCTCCGACACCTGAAGACGCAGAAAGATAGGCGATTCCCATCTCCGCCTTTTCGTCGAAAATCACATCGGCGAGGATTGGCAGCATGGCTGTGTAGGGAAATATGCACAGCATTGGACCTGCACCGAGAACTAGCTGAGCTCCAAGTCTGGGGAAGCTCCACGCCTGAGTTAGCACCTCCGACCAGGGCGACTTCTTCGCTCGAGCATGCACGCAGCCAACAGGGAATTGCCGTGGAAGTGCACGGGCCAGCACTGCCGAGATAGCGAATCCAAGCCCACTAACTGCAATTACAAGTGCCGGTCCCTCTCCTGCCATTAGTGCTCCTGCGAGCCCAGGCCCAAGAATCAACGATGTTGTCAGTGCTAGTGACAGCGACGACATCGACCTCAACAGTCCCGCTTCCGCACTAATCCGCGCAAGTACGGTATTGCGAATTGCTGGTTCTGCCGAGGTTACCGTTGAGCGCGCGGCCACGAGAAGCAAAACCGCCCACACTGCCCACTGATAGTCTGCAACGAAATACATTGTTCCGGCACATGCCAGAGTCATCACGGCCCCAACGGCCAATACAGCAGCCAGCAGTCGGGTGGGCTCGGACCTGTCGGCCAGCGCGCCCAGGTGTGGCCCGGCTACGATGAGCGGAACCAGGCGGGCGAGGGTCATTATTCCCACCATCGTCGCTGAATTCGTCGTATGAAACACCCACCAGTTGAGCGCCACTAGTTCAGCCGCAGCTGCGATACGTGACAGGAGAGCCTGCCCAATCAGTACTCGAATTGCCCAATTCAAACGTCTATCACTCATGCACCAACTCCGCTACCAGCGGATTTGCCCTGTCAACATAAATGTCTGCACCAGTCTCCGTCAACCTCATAGACAAAAATCCCTTGCGTCTCATGGTTGGTCGCCCCATCCACTCGAGATCCTGAACAGGAATAGGTAGTCGGCACTCCGAGATAACGCGGTCGACCTGCACTCGGACGCGGTGCCACAGCGCTTCTTCGCCTATACCCTGAGCCTTGGCGAACTCCTGCACGATTCCATCGAGATTGCCGAATACACAGGCGTAGAATCCCTTGTTCAGAAACTCTTCATAATTGTCGGTCAGGGTTATTGAACCTTTTTCGAATGCCTGCGCCGATTTGGCTCCTAACCGAGAAGCCAGCGCACGCAGCCCGGAAAAGTCTCGGAGGAGCAATCCTCGATAAACTGGAGCCTCCCCGCTGAGGTCAATCTTGACCATTGTGTTCTGCAAATGTTGCTCCAAGGAAATGCCGTGGAAGAACATGAGTCCGAATACCGTTGCCACGAGGTCGTAGACGTAGTCATCGAAGAATCCGGGTGCGATATCCGCCAATGGACTTTGTACCTCTTCGCAGTGACCCCTTAGTGAGGAAGCACTCACTGCAATCTCCCCGTCGTTCAAGTACACCGAGGGATCTTCGCGTATTAGTGCCGATAAACCCCTCTGTCGAGTCTTTGTGTCCTCTTCGCGGCGAGCCAGTGCGACTCCCGCCAGCTCGGGCACCACCGTCACCTGAGGGTTCAGCCCTACTTCCTGACGCAGCCGTTCAACGGCTTCACTAACAACTTCGGCGACTCTAGGCGTTCCCAGCGCGCTGTTTTGGGAAATCGACCGCCTGGTCGAGGTCAGGGTGACGTCGACAGCACACTTGAGAAACGGCCTGCAACCCAAAGCTCCCAGCGAGTGCGGAATCAAGGTGCGAAGAGGGATTGTCGGTCGGGCAGCAAGAGTCAGCAGCGGAATCACAACAATTTTGCCAGCGACAATTTCGTCCTCGTAGACGTCGGTGATGACGTGGCGTAGTTGCCAGGGGTGCACCGGAATAATTGCGTAGTCGCCCGCAACATGGGCTCGGTCGAGGTAAGACTTTGCTGCTTCGATATGCTTCGGAAAATGCTGCTCCAGAAGCTGCTCAAAATCCCCACTGGCCCCGGGCTTGGACATTTCCACCATGCCTCGATCGACGGCGACGAATCTGAGATCAACCGTGCCGCCCGATTCTGGGCCATAGAGCATCGATTCCTCTGTACTAAAACCACGCCGTAATTTGGCCAACGGGTGTACGTTATGCCCAGAAATACAGAAAGAATCAGCGGCCGCTGTCGCCTCATGAGACAGCAAGGGACGCAGCAGCTCCCAGAAGCTACCGGACCAGTCCCCAATCCGTCGACTTACTTGAGCTCGAACCAACGCCAAGTTCTCCCGGGCGTTGGAGATATCAGGTTGCAGGGCGACTAGGGCATCGTCGGAAAGTTCCTCTTCGGCGGCCGATTTCTCAATCCGGTGTCGGAGAGTCTCATCAGCCCAGCTCAGCCATGGCTCAATACGCTGACAGAAGTGCTTATTGTCCAGCAATTCAATAGCAGCGAGTGGATTTAGTTCATAGACATAGTCCTGTTCTGTGACCGCGCCACTTAGCCGCATACCGAGCACCCGCTTAATCGGCACCTCGGAACCGAGAAACTTCCGAAAAACGATTTCGCTGATGTTTTCGCCGCCGTCCTCCACAGACTCCAGCAAAGCTGCACGGATACGCCAGTACTCCTCCGCAAGCAATTCACTATTGCCCCGGTCAATCCTACGACGCGTAGGTGCGGGAAGATTGGCTGCTAAGTGCAGGTGACGGTAAAGGTTCGCGACAAGTGGATAAAAGGCTTTATCCACAAGCCGGATCGGGTCATCTTCGACAAGCGCGGTTCCTCGTAGCTGCTGCCCTACTGAAGTACGTCCGATGGGCCCCTGCTCGAGGACTCGGCACCCGCCCAAGTCACGGACGATTATGCGCTCCGGCCAACCATCACGCAGCACAATCACAGTGTTTTGCGGGTGCGGCTCCACCGCGATACCCCACCGTGCCAGCAGCGCTGCGACTGGCACGAAGAGGAGCCGTCCCAGCTCCCGGAACCACTTTTCGTATACACCTGGTTCGTTGCCCAATTCATCGAAGAGATCGCACAGAATGGGACGAGACGACAGCGGATTGCGGGAAAGAAGCGTCGCCACCGGCATGGCCACATCATCAGCTTCAAGGTCTGCAGTGGGATCCTCTCGGAATACGGCGCCAAAGCAGTGCGCTCGCAGTCCTGAGTCTGCATCCCACCGCACGGCAGCAATATCTCTTGCGACGACAAATCCCGGCTTATCGTCGCTACTCCGCGGGTTAAACCCGCTGTCAAGCTCCAACACCTCAGAAATTTTTTCCGAGATAACCGGTGCCGCGACCGCTCCCGCCGAAATACCTCGAACCGCCCCTGTGAGCTGAATTTCAACCGCAACCTTGATGTGCATCGCCCCCTTTCCATCCGACACTCGGAGAGTGCGAACCGACATTAGGGGCTCGGCAAAGGCAGTGGTGTCCAGCAAGATGATTTCGCCATTAGCGATTTCGTTATTGAACTCGGATGCGATGATTCTCTCCCATTGGAACGGGTGGACTGGAATCACGGACCATCCGCTAATTCGCCGTCGCTCTAGCTCTGATGCCAGCGCCGAGGCAAGGCGTGGTAAGTGGCTGCGAATAGCCTCCAGCGTGGGCAGCCCTACTTCATGCACCCGCGCGTTGTTCACAGCGGCGAAGCGAAGTTGGATAGATTCGGTCTGTTCGGGGAGGACGTCGGACCATTTTTTGCCAATTCCGAGCGACGTCTTCGCTGCTGGACTCGCCGGGTGGCCGTCACAGACTAGCTGTTCACACCGAGAGAGAAGAGCAGAGGCTCCAGCTTCACCCGAGAGTTTTTCCGAACGCCGACGCAATGCATCCACCAGTGCGAAATAACCTGCTCCGGAGTCCCCTACGCCCCAACGCCGAACTATTCCCTGACGAGCTCGGCGCAGGCCTGCCACACTATCGGAGATTTCAGCACAGGCTCGGTCGAGGTTCGTTGGATTTATGCTGAGCAAGCGCTCTTCAGCGAGTCTCCTAAGTAAATCTGCTGAAGTTAGCTCACTGTCGATGAGGCGTTCGGCCTGTTGAACTGACTTTCCTTCTTGAATCAGGAGACGCTCGGATCGGAGAGCTGAAACGAGTCGTCGCCTAATTTCGGCTTCACAACTGTCACTATTTACATACACATTTGGCAACACAGAAGGTAAGGCTACCCTAATTTACTTATGCACGCCATAGGCGATTGGAAGATTTCGCCCAGTCTCCGGATCTTCAACCATGAGCGACGAGATTCCAAATGCACGTCGAATCAAAGCCGAATCGAAAGTCTCTCGCGTCGGGCCCTGTTCAACGATGCGTCCATCGCGCATCACAACCACATAGTCGGAGTACTTCGCCGCATGAGCCATGTCATGGACAACCATTACAATCGTCCGCCCTTTACGGTTTAGTTCCTGAACCAAGTCAAGAATCGACAGCTGGTGCGCGGGATCGAGAAAGGTCGTCGGCTCATCGAGAAGCATAATATCGGTGTCCTGAGCCAAGGTCATGGCAATCCACATTCGTTGCCGCTGCCCACCGGACAGCGCCATCGCATCCGTATCAAGGAATTGTTCAATTCCGGTCTGCCGGGCCGCCTGCGTAATCGCCGAGTGATCCTCGGCGCTTAACGACGCAAAAGCTCCCGAATACGGGTAGCGGCCGAAAGCGATGAGCTCGCGAACTGTCATCCCATCCGGAACCACAGGCTGCTGCGGTAGAAAGGACAGGCGCCGGGCGAACTGACGAGCCCCAAATTCGGAGATTCGGCGACCGTCCAGTTCTGCGGCTCCACGTTCAGGTGTCAACTGCCTGCCAAGCACCTTCAGCAGGGTCGATTTTCCACTGCCGTTAGGACCGATAAGAGCCGTAATTTTCCCGTGCGGGATTTTCAGCGTGACATCCTTGACAATCAACTCTGCGCCATAGCCCGCCGACACTTCAGTACAGGTAAGAGAGTCTGTCATAAGTTTCTACTTCCTCTTCACGCTCGTTACTCGATGAACCAGGTAGATGAAATAGGGCGCTCCGACAATTGCAATTAACGCCCCCACGGGAATCTCCGTCGGAGCAAACGCCCAGCGCCCCGCAGCATCAGCAGCGACCACCAGAGCTGCACCCGCCACGGCGCCCACGGGAATCTGACGCGCAAGATTCTGCCCCACCAACAGCTTCGCTGCGTGCGGGATAATCAGCCCGACGAATCCCAAGACACCCGCTGCTGCTACCGCCGCGGAGCCGCATGCCACTGCGACCATCAGCGCTAGGATTCGCAGCACGTTAAAACGGCCACCGATACTGACTATCGTTGAATCATCCAGTACCAGGGTGTTGAAGTGGCGCGCGAACACCAATGCCACTGCTGTCCCCACAAAGATGACGGGGGCAACGGTAAGCGCATCCGACATGGTGCGCGCATATAGAGAACCCTTCAGCCAAGTCATCGCGGCACCGGCCTCTGGCGCCACACGCACAAGGAGCAGCTGTGTCACAGCAGCAAGCCCCACAGATACAGCCACGCCTGTCAGCGCCAAACGCGCAGGATCAGCCACTGCCCGACCAGCCGCTGCAAAAACCGTCAATCCCCCGAGAAGGGAACCAACGAACGCGATTGGGGTGAGTGCCAGTGCTGGCAGAGATCCGAAACCGAGAAGTGCGACGACCGCCGCCAGGCCACCTCCAGCAGTAATTCCTAGAGTGTCCGGCGCCGCTAGCGGGTTACGCAATGCGACCTGAAGCAAACTTCCTGCCACGGCCATCCCCACACCCGCCAGCACGCCCACGACTATGCGTGGCATTCTGTAGCGCCAATAGAGATTTTCTCCGGAAAGAAGCCCGGCAATAACGTCGGGAAGCGACTTCTGAACTGCTCCAATCCCCATACCGACTAGGCAAGCCAGCACGAGGAACAATGAACTGACGAGGAGCACTAGGGCAAAGCGACTCTTAGTAACCACGCCTGCGACCTCCCTGACGTGCAGACCTGATCGAACGGATTCCCCATAGCAGCAGCGGAGCGCCTGCAATACCGGTGAGAATGCCTACCGGAGTCTCCGCGGGGGCCCACAGCCACTGCCCCAGGCTATCCGCGATGAGAAGCGTGGCCGAGCCTACGACGGCAGCTGCCACCAGGCTGCGCCTGTGCGTGCGACCCGCTACTCGCTGCGCGACGACAGCCGCAAGCAGCCCCAGAAAACCAATCGGCCCCGCGGCCGCTACACATGTGGCGGTCAGTACTACAGCCCCGACAACTGATCCGACACGCACACGCGCGGGATTCGCACCGATAGACCTACTGACTGCATCACCGGCACCGAGGGCATCTAGGGCACGCCCACCTGCGGCAAAGGCAGGAAAGATGAGCACCAAGGCGATTAGGGCTGGAACCAGGTCCGGCAGGCGAACTCCGGCGAGACGACCATTGAGCCAGGCCAATACGGTAGTCAGCTGAGCTTCATCCAAGACGAGGAAGATTGATGTCAGCGCGCTAAATATGGCCGACACAGCAATGCCCAATAAAACCATCTTTTGAATCGCGTTTGCACCGCCAGATTCTGGGCTAGATCCACGCATACTCAAAGAGATAGTGAATGCTGCCGCCGCGCCACCACCAATTAACGCGCCGGGCAAAAGCAGCGCACCAGTCGCAGACCCAGTTACGAACGCAGTCGCAACAGCGCCAAATGCAGCACCGGAATTAACTCCGGTAATTTGCGGGTCAGCCAGCGGATTGGCAGTTGCGGTACGCAGCAGAACGCCGCCGACACCGAGACTGGCGCCGACGATCACAGCTGCTAAAAGTCGATCACGGGTAAGGCTGCGTAATTCCGGATAGAGCTGCGGGGCATTAGCCGGAGCTGACAGTCCAGATAGTCGGTAGAAACTAATTGCCACGACAGTTACTACACAGATGAGTACGCATGCCCAAAAGGCACGGAATTTCATTAGGAATTGATAATTTGATCCAACATCGCCTCTGCGGCCAGCGGACCGCGGGAGCGTGACCAAGTGTCCTGATCAACGTCAACGATGTTGCTTACGACATCTGCGTACGGGCTGGAACGGAATCCCTCAATATCGTTGTACAGGTACATAACGTCGAGTTTCATTCCCGGGAGCTTGTCACCGGTCAGCTCGGCTACGTCAGTCTTGGACTCGATGGCGGACTTCTCTCCATCGTAGCCGTACTCGTAACCAGCAGCGGTCAGGAGAGAACCTGCGAAGGAGTCCTTGACCCAAGTGTAGAGGGTGTTCTTGGACCAACCAACGACGGCTGCTCGCGTGCCCGGCGCGACCTTCTCCTTTGCCTTTACCACCTTGTCCTCGATGCGGGCGCGGACTTCTGCAGCCTTGTCCTCAGCGCCAATCTTGGTCGCAATGTCATCCATCGCATCGAGCACCTCGGTATAGGAGGTGTCACCGTATGCTTCGGTCGGAGCAATTTCCTTCAGCTGATCCATAATGGATGCCTGCCGTGTCGGGCTTGCCAGAATCAAGTCCGGTTCAAGCGACTGAATGACCTCCAAGTTCGGCTGTTTCGCCTGCCCCACCGATGTAATGCCGTCGAGCTTGCCCTCGAGGGTTTTAGGCGCGGCGGACTTGCCAATCTCTACAATACCGACCGGCTTAACACCAAGTGCGTAAAGAATTTCCTCGTAACGCCAGTCGAGAGCTACTACACGGATAGAGGAAGCGTCTTTCTTCTCTTCTGCCGCAGAGTCACCATTAGATTCCTGCCCATCAGCGCATCCGACCAGGACAAACACCAGGGCGAGACTCATTGCAATAATGGCGGCGAAAAATCGTGCGCGGCGAGGTTCAGCCATGCTCATTCGATTTAAGTAATTTAGCATGACCTAATTTTGCAACCATTGGCTAACCTAACGCAACCACTTATTTTTCACTTTTCATTCGACTAGCCCCGGCCTCTACCCCCGCAGTTGCCTGTTCTCCACAACCCGGCCCGTGTGCCAAGATTGAACTCATGAACGCCTCCACCACACCCCTGCTTGTCGTGGGGCTCGGCAACCCTGGGCCCAAATATGAACTCACCCGTCATAACGTCGGCCATCTGGTGCTAGATGAACTAGCCAGCCGCACTTCTCCGATGCCCTCGTCGTTTAGCGTGCATAAGAAGTCCAACGCTGAGATTGTGCAGACTCGGTTTAAGACCTCCGATGGTGGCGAGCGACAGGTGATTCTGGCTAAGCCCAGGACGTACATGAATCTGTCGGGTGGGCCGATTGCGGCACTGGCCAAGTTCTTCAACGTGGCACCTACCGACGTCGTCGTAGTCCACGATGAGCTGGATCTGGACCCGGGCGGGGTCCGCCTCAAACGTGGCGGTGGCGAAAATGGTCACAATGGCCTGCGCTCGACCACGAAGTCGTTGGGCACGAAGGACTACATACGGGTGCGCATTGGCATTGGCCGACCTCCGGGCCGCCAAGATCCCGCTGACTACGTGCTGCGTAACTTCAATGCCAAGGAGCGCGAGGAACTCGCTTTCACCCTGCCCACCGCGGCGGAGGCAGTGGAGCTAATCGCCAGCCACGGGCTGGAGATTGCTCAGAACCAGGTGCACGGGCGGTAGCAGATAGAGGCAAATGGCAGCAACGAGCCCCCTTCCCTCCCAACTTTCACTGGGATGAGAAAAGGGGGCTATTTTCGCGTTCCCGGGAGCTTCAGTCTTTACAGCTCGTCGGTGTTCGTGCTGCTCGGCGTTTTCGTCGGCGGTTTCGCTCTGTCCACCGAGCGCCTGGCGGTGGGATTCGGGAAGCTGCGGCAGGGCGCCCGTGAGGGCATCAACCAGGTGATGAGGATCAGGCGCCCGGGGAGCTCCCCGTCCGGCACGCCCACGACTCGGCGTAGCGACCGCCCTTCGCCAGCAATTCATCGTGCGTACCCCGTTCTGCGACCGTCCCGTCCTCCGAAAGCACGACGATGAGGTCGGCATCGCGGACGGTGTGCAGGCGATGGGCGACGACGATCACGGTGTGATCGCCGCGCAACGCCTCCATAGTGCCGACGATCGCCCGCTCAGTGGCCGCATCCAGCGAGGATGTCGGCTCGTCGAGAAGCACCACCGGGGAATCCTTCAAAAGCGCTCGGGCGATGGCGAGGCGCTGCCGCTCGCCTCCCGACAGCAGCGTCCCTTCCTCCCCCACCGGGGTATCCCACCCGGAAGGCAGCAGCTCCACGATGCGGTCCACCCCGGAACGCCGGGCGGCCTCACGCAAGCGGTCCCCGTCACCGGGCCCGGAACCGAATTCGGGGTCGGCGAAGACCACGTTGTCCCGCACGGACGCGTCGAAAAGGAACGTCTCCTGGAACACCGGGGTCACCAGCGAGTTCACGCCGTCGGTGCCGATCCGAGGCAAGGGCACCCCGCCGATGAGGATCTCCCCCGAGTCCGGATCATGAAAACGCGACAACAGCCGCATGACTGTCGTCTTGCCCGCCCCCGACGGTCCCACTACGGCAACCAGCGCTCCCTGAGGTGCACGGAAGCTGACGCCGTCGAGAACCTTCTTATCCCCGTACCCGAAGCTCACGCCGCGGAACTCCACGTCATGCCCGTCGGGCGGCTCCGGTGCGGCAGGTTCGGGAAGGGCGGGGATTGCCCGCAGGTCACGCAACGCAGCCAACGTGTTGCGACCCGCACCGAAACCGCCGGACAACGCTCCCGCCGTGGTGATCGGTCCGGTGAACTGGACGACCACGATGAGCATTGGCGCCAAATGCGCCGGCGCCATTCCGCCCGTCGCGGCGACTGCCACGGCGACGATTACCGCCGCCGTGAACACCGCATGGACGACCGAACTCAACCGTCCGATGGCCGCCCCCTGCGTCGAGGTCGCCTTCGCGAACGCATCGTGCTGGGCCCGGATCGCCTCATCCACCATCGCGTCCGCCGCCGAACCGTCGCTCGCGGCGCGAATCGCCTGCTGGCAGCGGGTGAACTCGATCAACCTGCCGGAGACGGCAGCGACGGCGTCAGCATGCGCTTCGTCCGACTCCCCGCCGACCCGGCCAATGGCTCGGTAGGCGAAGAAGATCACCGGCGCCGACGCGACGAGAACCAAACCGACGCGCCAATCCACCGCCAGAATTCCGAAGGCGATGACGGTCGGCGCAACCACCGCGGCGATGACGGGCCGCAGGATCACGTGCGGCACGGACGCCGCAAACGCGATACCCGACGACGCCATCTCCGAAAAGCGGCCGGCCGTGGACTTGGTGACGTACCCGAGTGGCAACGTCAGCACGCGTTCGCCCAGGGAACGCAGCAGGGACGAGAGCACCGCTGCGGAATTCGCCCTGCCCACCGTCCCCGCGGCGAGAGACAGCACCGCATGGGCGGCCGCGAGGCCGGCGATGACGCCGGTGAAACGCCACGCCGTCGCATCATCCCCCTCGGCCAGAGCCGACAGCAGCGGCAGCAGCGCGACGAACGCCGCGCCCTGGGCCAGCGCGGCAAGCGCGGCCAACGCAATGAGCCACGCCAGCGTCATTCTCGAACGCCGATCCGTCATCGACCACAAGTCCCGAATCATCGGTTCCCCGCCTTTTCATCGTCTGATTCAGTGCCCCGCGGGGCGGATGGTTCGTCGTCGAGCGCGAACGCGCGCCACAAATCCCGGTAGCGGCCACCGCGCGCAAGCAACTCGTCGTGGGTACCTGCCTCCGCGACCGCTCCCCCATCGAGAACGAGGATGCGGTCGGCGTTGCGGATCGTGCTCAACCTGTGCGCGATCACAATCACCGTCCGCGAACGGGCCAAACGCTCGATTGCGGACTGGATGAGGGCCTCGGAAGCCGGATCCGCGTAAGCGGTTGCCTCGTCGAAGATGAGCACCGGCGCGTCCGTGACGATCGACCTCGCGATGGCCACGCGCTGCGCCTCGCCACCGGAAAAGGTCACGTCGACGTTGACCACCGAATCCAGGCGCTTCGGCAGCGCCGCGATGACCGTATCGAGGTTGGCGAGCTTCGCGGCCGCCATGATGTCGCCGTCGGTGGCGTCTCTCCTGGCCAGCCGGATGTTCTCCCGCAACGGCAGCGTGAGCAACTGCGGATCCTGGGACACCACCGACACCGAGCGGTGCACGTCGCGCACAGCGATGTCGCGGAGATCAACGCCGCCCAGCAGCACCGAGCCTTCGACGGGGTCGTGGAAACGCGCCAACAACCGGGCGACGGTGGACTTTCCGGAACCGGAGGACCCCACCAACGCCGTGAGGGTCCCCGGTTCGAACGTCGCGGACATCCCGTCGAGGACCCGCGGCCCATCCCCGTAGGAGAAGACCAGGTTCCGGACCTCGAGCGCGCCCCCGCGCGCGGGCACCGGATCGGCGGGCTCGGCGATCGGCGGCGTGCCCAGCACCTCCGCGATGGATTTCAGGGCCGCGATCCCCGCGATGATGGGTTCGGAGTTCATGGCCACCCGCACGATCGCCGCGGAGAGTCCAAGGCCGAGAACCAGCCCGGCGACGAGACCCTCCGGTGTGCCGCCCGCGGCGTCCCGCAGAGCGAGGCCGGCGCCGCACACCACTGCGAGGACCGTGATTGGAGACGTCACCACGTCGATGAGCCCAAGATAGATGTTCGACTGCCGGGACCAGGCGGACCACGCGCGGACGAACGACGACGCCGCGGCATCGTAGCGGCCCGAGCCCTGGTTGGCGCGTCCGAAGGACTTCATCACCGGGATGCCGCGCACCAACTCGATGACCGCGGCCGTCACTCCTTCGGAGGCTCGCTCGTAGTCGCGCTGAAGGCCGGCGCCACGCGACATCATTACGCCCATCAGGGCGAAGGTGACCAGCACCGGGACGACCGCCACCGCCGCGATCCGCCAATCCACCGCGACGAGCGCGATGAGGGAAAGCAGGGGAACCAACACCGCCACCACGGTCTCACCGACGGTGTGGCCCATGAGCTGGTGGACAGCCGCGACGTCCTTCTCAACCGACTCGATGATTCCCGACGAGCGCCGGGCGTCCAGCCAGCCCAGCGGCAACTTCCGAATTTGGGCTACCAGCCGGCGCCGGAGGTGGAGCTGCAGGTCGTTATCCGCCCGGTGCGAGAGCATGCCGGCGGCGCCGTCCGCGACCATGCGCACCGTCGCGGCGACGACGATGACAGCCACGGCCAACCACGTCCGATGCGCCGGGGCCTCCGGGTACGTCATCGCGATGTCGATGATGCCGACCAGCGAAGCGACGGTAGCCACCGACGACAGGGCGGACAACGCGACCACCGCACGCATCCGGGTCCGGATTGGGGCGAGCAGCGACCACGGGCCGACGGTCCCGTCCACGGCGCTCACTTGCCCGCCTCCCCGATCGCGCTCTTCTTCGCGAGAGTGCAGAAGTACACCATGCCGGCGCGTGAGGCTCCGCCCAGCTTCAGCCCGTTGGCTTCGGCTAGGTCCTCGAGCTCGCTGCCCCGGAACACCCGGTGGCCCATCTTCGCCATGACGGCCATGTCGACCCGCTCGTTCACGTCGGGATCCTCGGCGAACGTCTGCACGTAAGCGATGCCGCCGTCGGCGCGCAGCCTGGCGACCCTGCCGAGCGCGGCACCCGCATCCTTCATTTGGTGGAGCGCGCCGCACACCCAGATTTCATCGGCCCCGCCGGGCTCTCCCGCGAGCGGCGCGAGGACGTCGGCGACGTGGAATTCCGTCCGGGCCCCGAGCCCGTCGACGGCGGCGGCGTCCATCGGTTCACGCGCATAGCGGCTGAGGAACCTCGGCTGGACCTTGTCCTGGTAGGCCGCGAGGAGTCTGCGGTTGTTCTGGACGATCTGGGCAATCGACTTCATCTGGTTCTGTCTCCGGGGTGTGTGGGCCGCGTCCACGCGGCGGTTTCGGGTTAGGTGCTCGGGTTCGCGGGCCGTCGTCGGCGGCGATGCCCCCGTGGACGTGCCCGTCATGCAGACTCCCCCGGCCTCGTTTTCACGGCGATGCCCCACGCCGCGAGCACGGCGATGCCTAAGAACCAGGCCGCGCAGACCACCAGACCCGCAGCCCCGGTGCCGTTGACGGCCTCGCCGGCCGCGGATACGGGGGTGTGCCCGGCGATTCCGCGCAGGAGAGGACGGAAGTGGTCGGCGGGCATGAGCACCGTGTTGACGAACATCGCAACGATGATTAACGGGATGAGGGCCACGGAGCCCTGGGGGCTGGTGATGGAGAACGCGATGTACGTGCCGGTGCATGCGGCCGCCGCGGCAACCATCGCGCCGGTCATCGCGATCCTCCACCACCAGGACGCCTCAGGGGGGCTGTCGGAAAGCAAGGCGGCCACCGCCACGACGACGGCCGTCATCGCCATGATCCGGATGAACTCGGCGATGATCCGTGCGGCCGGCACGGCCGCGTACGGCGCCGGCATGGTGATCAACCGCTCGTGGAGGCCATTGCTGCGTTCAACGAACACGGTGGACGATCCCGTGATGGCCAGGATGAACGCCCACGCCGTCACGACCAGGATGACCGCGTTCGGGAGTTCGAACTCTCCGGTGAGCTGCCTGACCAGGCCACCGAACATGCGGTTGACGATGAACAGGTACACGAGCGGAGCAATGAACGTCATGAACCAGAAGTCGGGGCGCCGCAGCCAAATGTGGGCAATGCGCCGCAGATGCACGAAGATGGGGCCGATCATGATTCGCTCCTCGAGGTGAACCGGCGGATGAACAGGACGATTCCGGCGACCGCCGCGACACCGAGCCACAGGGCGGCCTCTTCCCCGGCGCGATCCGGGAAGGCGTCCGGGGACGCCGCCCTAATCACCTCGATCACCGGCGAAAAAGGCATGTGGCGCACGACGTCGCGAAGGGAGCCGTCCAAAGCGGTCGCCGGAATGAACGCGGTGGAGAACATGAGCAGCAGCATTTCCAGCGCCTGGATCGATGAGGCCGTCGACACCGGGGCGGGCACCATCAGGATCACCCCGTCCGTGACCAGGGACAGGACCGCCGCGGCGAGCAGCGACCACAGGACAGTCCACGCGACGTCACCGATAGCCATGTCGAGGCCGCAGGACCACGCGACGACCAGCAGCGCCGCGATCGACGCGGACATCCGCAGCACATCGGTGGCGAGCCTGCCGGCGACATAGCCGCCTGTGGCCCCGGGCAACACGCGCACGCGGTCAACGAGCCCGGACTCGACGTCCTGTCCCACCGCCATCGCCGACGCCGCGGCGGTGAACATCGCCGCCTGGAACAGGCAGCCGCCGAGCACGAAACGCAGGTACCCGAAGCCGGATTGCCCCGCCGAGTACCCAAACACCGCGTACAGGCACAGCAGGAAGAGCGGCGGAACTACGAACATGGAGATCAGCGACGCGGTGTTGCGTCGCAACAGCAGCAGATCCCGACGGAGAAACGCCGCGACCGACGTCGCACTCATCGCGCCGCACCCCCTGCGTTCATCGATATGAACACCTCGTTGAGGGTGGGCGGCGACACGCTCAGCGAATCCGGCGACGCTTCCGAGGCCTCCATCGCCTGCGCCACCGCCTCGAGGACCCGCGGTCCGGGGTCGACGTCGAGGGACACCGACTTCCCCGCGACGCGGGCGCCGTCCAGGCACGTTCCCCCGAGGCAGCGGGCGAACGCCTCCGCCTCGGCGGCGGTGGCAAAGGACACGCGAAGCACGTGCGACCCGAAGTCGCGGCGCAATTCCTCCGGCGTTCCGCTGGCGACGATGCGGCGATCCTTGAGCAGATGGACGTGGTCTGCCAGCGCCTCCGCCTCTTCCAGGTACTGGGTGGTCAGCACCAGGGTCATTCCGTCGTCCCGCAGTTGCCGGATGAAGCCCCACAGCTCTTCGCGGCTGACCGGGTCCAGCCCCGTCGTGGGTTCGTCGAGGAACAGCAGCCTGGGCACGACGCACAGCGACGCGGCGATGTCGAGGCGGCGCCGCATGCCACCCGAATAGGCCGACGCCAGCGTCGAGGCACTGTCCGCGAGCGAGAATTGCGCGAGCAGTTCCGTCGCGCGGGCGGCCGCGGCGGCGCGGTCGAGTCCGCGCAGCCGCCCGAAGAACTCCAGGTTCTCCCGGCCGGTGAGGTTCTCGTCGATCGCCGCGAATTGGCCGGTGGTGGCAATGTCAGCGCGCACGCCCGCCGGGTCCTCTTTCACATCGCGCGAGAAGATGCTCACCTCGCCGGAGTCGGCGGTGATGAGCGTCGACAGGATTCGGATGAGGGTGGTCTTGCCTGCACCGTTGTGGCCGAGGAACGACACGATCGCCCCGGTGGGCACGGTGAAACTCACGCCGTCGAGCACATGCTTGCGCATCCGGGCACCGCGCTTTCCCTTGCGGCCGCCGTCCGGCGGGGCACCTGCCCCGCCTTCGGGCGGGGTGCCCGCTTTGCCCGCAATCGGGTAGCTCTTCGTGAGGTCGCGGACGACAATCGCCGCACCTCGTTCAGCTTGATCCGTCATCGTTTCCCCTTTCCTTTGGTATCGCAGTGGGCCGCTGTCGGCAGCGGCCCCGTGGTCGGGTTGTCATGCGGCACCTCGATATGGATGCCCGCATCGCGGGCGAAGGCGAGGACCGGTTCGAGGAGCCGGGGGTGGCCGACGAGATCCCGGCACCCCGGCGCGACCGGCTTCCCCGCGACCGCCACAACGGTGGCGGCAGCAATCGCCGCGGTCATTTTGTAGGAACCCGGGCCGGTCGCCCGGACGACGGTCGTCTCGGCCGGTGCCTGGTCACGGCCTCGAACCACCTCGGGGGATCGGCGACCACCTCGGAAACCGGCAGCAACACCTGGTCGTAACCACGAAAAAGGGCGTAGACGTGGAAGCCGATCAGCGAAAGGTTGTGGGTCAAAGGTAGCCACGTGAGCATCTTGTTCTCGTACCGGTGTGCGTGGCGTGGGATCGTCGCGCGCAGACCGTTCAGCACGGACTCGTTGGTTACGATGACGCCCTTTGGCGATCCCGTGGAGCCGGACGAAAACTGGATAAGGGCTTCGCCGGCCGTCCCACCTCGCACCGGGAACGCGGGGACCGCCCCGGAGCCATCCCCGGAATCCACGTCCCCCGCCTGAGAGAAGTCCGATTCAGCATCACCCGGCATCGCCGCACCCGGTTCCGCGGCAGCGTCATTGACGATGGACACGTCGAGCAGCCGGTCCTCGCCCACGACCACGGCACCGTTTGCGCCGGTGAGCAGCGTGTGACTGCGTTCGTCGACCAGGATCGGGGCCCCGGGCATCATGTCCGAGAGCGTCCGCACCCTGTCGACGTCAACCGGGCCTGCCACCGCCTCCGCATGGACCCGGCCATACGGGACGAAGACGTCCCGCCGATTCTCGACGAAGGTGATCCCCTTTTTCGTCTCATCGGCCTTGTCCCGAAGCACGTCGCTGATGGTCCGGATCGTGTTCATTGGTACCTCTTTCGGTTGTCGGCGCCATGCCGGTGCCGGGCGGACCGGGCCGCATGGCGTGACCCGGCGGATGTGTCTGAAGGGTTGAAAGGGTGACGAAACTGGGTGGGGCGCGTCTCCGCACAAGCTCGGAAACGCTCGCGGGCCCGGGACCCGCCGGTTCCGGGTGCCCGTCAAGTCACTGCGGACACCAGGGCGGCGACGAAGGCCGCGGCGGACGCTGCGGCCACGAACCCGTCACGCACTCGCCAGGGGTAATCGGTGCGGAAGGTGCGCCGCGGATGGCGGCCGAAGTTGCGCATCGCCAGGGTCAGGGACAGCTTTTCGGCGCAGCGCACGGCGCTGACGAACAGGGGAAAGGCGATGCGCGCGGGCGTCGTCGCGCGGATGAAGCCGGAGCGGAAAGACTGCCCCGGTCGCATTGAGCGCAATCTAATCGCCCATGTCAGATGGGGGATTTCGCTGCGCAGGAACGCCGCGATGCTCACCCCGGAAATCGCTATGGTGCACCATGTGTAGGGCACCCGGAGGCGTTGCACCATGGCGTCGAAAAGCTCCTCGACGCGCATGCACGCGGAGACCAGGACCGTCCCCGCAAACACGGCCGTCAGCAGCAGTCCGTGATGGATGCCGTGGCGGACAGCCTCCGCCGGATCCCCACCGCCGTAGAACTCGGAGCGCCACCCGAGCAGGCCGAAGAACACCCCGATCAACAGGACGAGGAGGACCTTCCCCGCCGTCGCCCGAACGTCGCGTTCCGCGATCGCAGCGAGTGCGAGGAACGCCACCCCAGTCAGAGCGAGAACGGCGTCTCCGCCGGAGAGCAGCCCGGCGACGAGGACGAGCATCACCGCCGCGACAATCGTGATGGCGTTCAACCCCGCGCGCCTGCGAGCGGCGGATCCACTGGTCCAGGGGCTTTCGTCCAAGGACGTCCGTGCGCCGGCCGCGGGCAGTGCGCGATCCCGCCGGGACGACTCAGGGGAAGCCGGCACGTCGGCTGCGGGACCGGACCAGGCGACCTTCCCTTCGGCGACGATGCTCGCCCGATCCGCCCACGTTCGCGCGGCACGGCGGTCGTGGCACGTGAACACAACGGTTCCGCCGGCCCCGGCGTATTCCGCTAGGGCATCCAGTACGATGCGCGAGCTCGGCGAATCCAGGTGCGCCAACGGCTCGTCGAGAAGCAGCAAACGGCGATTGGCTGCCACCGCCAGGAAGATGCCCAACCGTCTTTTCTGTCCGCCCGACAGGACGAACGGCGAGACGGGGTCAAGTGCCCGGGGGCACAGGGCTTCCCGCAGTTTCCGCAGCTCATCGGTGCCGAGTGGTCCGTGCGGGTCCGTGCCGGCCAGCGCGGAGTCGATTTCCGCAGCGACGGTCGCGCGGGTGAACTGGTGCTCGGGGTTCTGGAACGCCAACGACGCGAAGGCGTCGGGGACGCGCCGGGCGGACGCGCCGTCAATCCGGAGGTCCGCTCCCGCCTTCATCTGGCCCGACAGCACCGCCAGCAAGGTGGACTTACCGGCTCCGTTGGCACCGACTAGGGCATGAATCTCGCCCCGTTCCAGTGTCAGATCGGCCCCGTTCAGGATCCTCTCCCCGCCTCGGGCCACGTGGGTTCCGGTCAAGGCCAGCAGTGGAACGGCATCCGCCTCTGATTCCGGATCGGGACGGTCCGGCGCCCCCGTGCCCGGCGTACTGGCGTCCGGCGTTCCGGCGGTCGCGGCCGTCGTCGCAATGCCCTTCACCGCGATGCCATCCGGCGCTCCGTGGGCGGCGACGCTCCCGTCCGCATCGAGGATTGTCACTGTGTCGACCCACCCGTCGAACGGGCGGAGGTCGTGCTCGATGAGCAGGATGACGCGCCCCGGGGCCCGCAAATCACGGATGGCGGCGAACAGCGACCGGCGACCGTCCTCGTCGACGTGGGCCGCGGGCTCGTCGAAGATCATGACCTCCGGCGCCCTGGCCACCGCACCGGCGATGGCCATCCGCTGGCGTTGCCCGCCCGACAAAGCCCACGGATCCTTCTCCGCGAGCTCTGACAGCCCGACCTCCGATAGAGCCTCGGCTGATCGCTTGGCGACGATACCGGCTTCCACGAGGGAAAACTCGAGGGCCATGGCCACGTCATCGACGACTCGGAGCGTGAGCACCTGCGTCGCCGGGTCTTGCCCAACGAGGGTGACCCGGTCCCCGTCCACGGGGCGTTCGGTGCCGTCGGCATCGATGATGTGCACGAATCCGGCATGGTCGATGGGGATGTGCGAGGGGATCAGTCCAGCGATGAGGTGGGCCAGGCTCGTCTTTCCGCATCCCACGGGTCCCGTGATGGCGTTGATCGTGCCGAAATCGAAGGAGAGATCCACCATGTCGGGTGCCCATCGCCCATCGGCGTGCCGCACGCCCGCGCCCCTAACCCGTAACCGGGACGGGGCCGTCCCGCGTGTCGCACCGGCGCACGCGGGTGCTCCGCCGGTCACCGGGTGACCCCGCGGCTGCGAAGCCCCTTTGCGACGGCAAAGCCCAGGACCAAAAACACCAAGCTCGATGCCAAGGCTACGGCGAAGCTGATCAGGGTCATGGGCGTGGTCGGCGAGTCGACGCCGACTGCGCGCGGGGCCATCGTTCCCATCAGCGCGGAGAACAACATCGCCGAGGCCACGAACTGGGGACGCGTCCACCGCCGGTACAGGGTGACCATGAACGGAAGCTCGATGAGCAATCCTTCCATAATCAGCGCCCCGATTGCGGCGACGCCGAACGGGGTGGTCGCCGCGGACACGACGCCCATGGCAAGGCACGCGATGAGGCTCGCGCCAAGCTTGCGGACGACGATGAGGGGAACAACGCACTGCAGGAACCACAACCCGAGCGTCGCCGCGACGAGATAAACGTGGGCGATGCCGGCGAACACCTGCAGGTAGGTCAGGGGCACGATGATGAGAGACCCCGCAACGCCGATCGCGGCGGCGACGAGCATGTCGCGGGTGGATGGTCGGCCACCCGCTGCGACCGGTGCGACGTGCACCAACCGCCCGTCATCCGTCTGCGACGCCACCGCGTCCCCGACTCCCTCTCCGGAGAGGGGCTCTCCGGTCGATCCACGTTTTCCGTTCATCGTCGCCGCCTCGCTTCCGTTGCCGGTTCCCGATCGGGAACACCACCTAAAACAGCATTAGGTTAGGCATTGCTTATCGCCTTACGCAAGGCTCAATTCACTGAAATTACCCCCTCCCCCGTTACCACGATGGTGCCCCCTCACGGGGCGCGGTCACCGTGCCCGGTATGGCTTATCTGCGTGAACATTTCCATAATCCGGGGATATTGCCACCGGACACCGGGGACAACCGCTGACAGCTAATAGGGCCACGGACCAAACAGAGGTCTCGTCGTAACGTGGGTGCCTGCAACGGATATCCAAGACACCGGCGACCAGCCGCAACAGAAGGACACCATCATGGAACCGTCCACAACACCCGACATCATCATCGGCCTCGACGTCG
>NZ_CALLDG010000146.1 GCF_937999985.1 uncultured Corynebacterium sp. | reverse complement strand
CCGCTCCCCCCCCCCCGCACACGAACAGCCAACTCCCCCCGCCCCCATGAGACAGCCCCTCTGCGGCAGCAGAAAGAGAGGGTGGATGAAACCTTTGAAGCTTTCCGAATAGACACCCCCTATGGGCAGCAGAAAGGAGCTCCCGAAAAACCGGAAGCCCCTCAATTAACAGCGCCTCAAGGTCTAAAACCCAGGCGCCTAAGGCTCAGAAGCCCGGGCTCCAAGGCCCTGGCACCTCGAGCACTGGCCCTATAGCCCTGGCACCTCGAGCACTGGCCCTATAGCCCTAGCCTCAGCGCTAGCTCCTGAAGCGCTAGTCCCTGAAGTAGGACAGCAGGCGCAAGATCTCGGTGTACAGCCAGACCAGGGTGACGGCCAGCCCCAGTGCCACACCCCAAGCCATCTTGGACGGAGCGCCAGCGCGGACCAGACGGTCAGCCTGGTCGAAGTCCAGCAGGAAGCTCATCGCCGCAATGCCGATGCAGAACAGGGAGAAGATGATAGCGATCGGACCACCGTCACGCAGGATGCCCGCGGAGCCCGTAACCAGTGCAAACACCAGGTTGCCCAGTGCCAGAACCAGGATGCCGATCATGGCGCCCACCAGGAAGCGAGTGAACTTCGGGGTCACGCGGATAGCACCGGTCTTGTACACAAACAGCATGCCAATGAACACGCCAATGGTTCCCAGAACCGCCTGGGCGATGAGCATGCCGGCGTCAGTATCACCAACCGCAGCGCCAGACACCAGGAACGTAAAGCCACCAACGAACAGACCCTCGAAGGCTGCGTAGGTCAGCGTGACCGGCGCGGAGTCGTACTTCTTGCCAAATGCAGAAACCAGAACGGCGATCAGACCACCGATCATGCCGACGAAGGTCAGCCCCATCGCAATGCCGGGGTTGCTCAGGCCAATGATGAAGTTCACCACTGCCAGCGCGATGATCACAGCCAGCGTGATGCCGGTCTTGGTAACCACGTCATCGACGGTCATCGGGCGGTCGGCGCTGCCGGCCTGGCCGTAGTTGGCTGCGTCCTGCATGCCGTAACCCATGGCGGCGGTCTGTACACCGCCGTGAGCGGAGGTCGCATAGGGGTTCATCCCCTGCTGACCATAACCGCCCTGCTGGCCGTAGCCACCCTGGTTGCCCTGCTGTGCGAACGGGTGCTGGCCCTGGTTCTTGGCCAGCGACCCCATAAACGGGTTCGAGCTCTTCATTCTTTAGTACTCCAAAGTTGTGCTGGTCATTTTCGGTGCCGGAACCTAGAGATTAGCCACCGGCGCTTTCGCGTACATCCTACCAACGACTAAGCCTGCTTAAAGGTTCCCACAAGCAAAAATTCGCACTCCCGCGCCCCTCCCGCGACCTACTCATTTGCTTAGAAATGTTCCAGATCGAACACACTCTCCGAGCCTTTTAGGTAGTCTCCCAAACATGAAACGAACCAACTACAAGCGCCTATCCGTAGCCGCTCTGCCCGCCGACCTGGAAGTAGAGCTGCGCGAACTCACCACCAACGCCCGCCTGCACAACCTCAACGACGATTACGACGGCAAGCGCCTGGAGATCGAGGCTCCCTTCCTCGGCGAGACGATCGGCTGGGTCGCCAGCGGTGACGCCGACGATGTCACCGAAGCCTTCCGCTTCGCCCGCCGTGCCCAGCAGTCCTGGGTGCATGTCCCCTTCGCCGAGCGCAAACGCATCTTCCGCCGCTTCCACGACCTGGTGCTGAAGAACGCCGAACTGCTCTGCGACATGGTGCAGCTGGAGACCGGCAAGAACCGCGCCAGCGCCTTTGACGAGGTCATGGACGTCGCCAACAATTCGCGTTACTACTCCAACAACGTGGAGAAGTTCATGAAGCCACGCAGGCGCGCCTCGGCGATGTCGATCATGGCGAAGTCCGTCGAGTACCGTCACCCGCTGGGCGCGGTCGGCCAGATCAGCCCGTGGAATTACCCGCTGTCCCTCGGCATTGGCGACGCGATACCCGCGCTCCTCGCCGGAAACGCTGTGGTCGCTAAGCCCGACTCTGCTACGCCTTTCACCTCGCTTTTGGTCTTTAAGTTTCTTTTTGACGCCGGACTGCCGCGCGACCTGGTGCAGTTAGTTACCGGATCCGGCCGCGTGGTTGGAAGTGCCATTGCGGATCAATGCGACTTCTTGATGTTCACTGGTTCCACCGCAACGGGCAAGGTTTTGGGCGAGCAGGTTGGCCGTCGCTTGATCGGCTATTCCGCCGAGCTGGGTGGCAAGAACCCGTTGATTATCGCCAACGACGCGGACGTCAACTACGCCGCCCGCGGCGCTATCGATGCGTGCTTCTCTAACTCCGGCCAGCTGTGTGTTTCCATCGAGCGCATCTATGTCGAGCGTGCGTCCTACGAGGATTTCGTGGGCGCGTTTTCCTCGCGCGTGCAGTCCATGAGCCTGGGCAGCGGCTTCGAGTGGGAGACGCAGATGGGATCGCTGGCTTCCGCTAGCCAGCTGGAGACCGTGGAAAAGTACGTGGAGGACGCCCGCGAGAAGGGCGCGAACATCCTGTGCGGTGGTAAGAAGCGCCCGGATCTGGGCCCTTACTTCTACGAGCCGACGGTCATGGTGGACGTTCCAGAGGATGCGCTGCTGCGCACCGAGGAAGTCTTCGGCCCGGTGGTGTTCATAGAGCCGGTGGAGGATCTGTACGACGCGATCGAGCTGGCCAATGACACGGACTACGGTCTGAACGCCTCTGTGTTTGCCGCCGACGACACTGCCTGGAAGATCGGCCCGAAGATCGAGTCCGGTTCGGTGGCTCTGAACGATGGCTACACCTCCAGCTGGGCGGCAATCGACAACCCCATGGGTGGCATGAAGGAATCCGGTGTCTCCCACCGCCACGGCGCGGAAGGGTTGCAGAAGTACACGGCAACGCAGAACGTCACTTCGCAGCGCTTCATGTACTTCCGCGGGCCGGAGTCCCTCAGCCGGAAGAGCTTCTCCAAGGTCATGCTCACACTGCTGAAGGCCGGCAAGACCTTCCGCATGCTGCCGTAGCAGGGACTTCCGCCGCGCGATGCTCGCGCGACCGTCACCCTCGGGTGGCCGCCACTACCTCGGCGGCCACCCTTTTTGCATGCACTCCAACGCCAGTGATGGTAGCGGAACCGGGCCCCACCCAATCGCCATAGCCCACGAGGAAGAGGCCGGGGTGTTGGGGCGAGGGGGCGTCACCACGAAAAGAGAGCAATCCGCGAAAAGGGCCGAGGGCGGGGCGGAATCCGGTGCACCAGATCAGGTGGTCGGCGGTAACTTCGTCGAGGGAGGAGAACATCGGGGTGGGGCGCAGGCGTCCGGAGTCCCGAGCGCGGCGGACCGCGGGAAGCATGACGATGTCCCCGAGGCTGGAATCGGCGCCGGGGTCTTCCTTACCTGCGGAAATGGCGAGGTAGCGCTCGCGGTTGCGGCGGAAGAGCTCCGCGCCATCGACGTCATCCGGCATCCAGCGGGGCGGGTGGCGGACGAACCAGGTGACGTCGGCGACATCGGCCAGGTCGGCGGCGATCTGCGCGCCCGAGTTAGCCGCTCCGACGACGGCCACGGAAGAACCGGCGAATGGCTCCGGCCCCGGATAAGTGGCGGTGTGCCACTGCTGGCCAGCAAACTCGCCGGGATAGTGGGGAACGAAAGGCGCGGACCAGGTGCCCGTGGCGGCGACGACGGTGCGGGCACGCCAGGTGTGGGAGCGCAGGGTGTGGGAGGTATGGGCGCCACCATCCGGGCGAGCATGCAGTTGAAACAGCCCGGCCGGCTCGTCGTACTCCACCCGTTCGACATGCACGGGACGGACGACGGGCAGATCGTAGCGGCGTTCGTATTCGCGCAGGTAGTCGACCACATGGCCGGGCGGCGGATAGCCTTTAGGCCCGTTGTAGCTGGGCATTGGCATGCCCGGAAGATTGGAGAAATTGGTGTCGGAGAATAATGTCATCGACGGCCACATGTGCCGCCAGGCTCCGCCCGGTTCCGGTTGATCGTCGAACACGGCAAAGTCAGGGGCCTTGCGCCCCCGCCTGTCCTCCCGGCGCAGGTAGAAGGCCGTGGCCAGGGCGGATTGGCCGCCGCCGACAATGGCACAGTCCAGGACACGGCTTGGGTCGCGGTTTAGGTCTGGAGCTGAGTGTGCCATGTAATACTTAGCGCCCGTTAGCCGGGCGGATCGTCAGCGACTCGACCATGGCATCGTCCGTCGCGTCAATGGCCAGACGCACAGCCTTCGCCACCGATTCCGGGCGCAGGTACTGGGTTTCGTCATAGTCCGCTTCGGCCACGCCGCGGTGTGTCTGGATCTGACGTTGCATGTCGGAATCGACCTTGCCCGGGTGGATGGAGCTCACTCGGATCTTGTCGCGCTGCTCCTCCCGTAGCGCATCGGTGTAGGCGCGCAGGGCGAACTTCGTGGTGGCGTACGGGCCAAAGCCCACGCTGGAGCGGTAGCCTGCGCCGGAGTTGATCGTCACCACAGTTCCGTGCGCCGCCTGCAGCGCGCCGAGGAGCTGCCGAGTGATCTCCGCAACGGCAAACAGGTTGATGTCGAAAGCGTGTTTCCACTGCTTAGGAGTGGTTTCGGTGACCGGGTCGTGGGCCACCACACCCGCGGAGTGCACCAGCACGTCCAGGCTGTCCAGCCCCAGTTCCGCCACGGCTGTACCGATGCCTTCCGTATCGGCGAGGTTCGCCACGAAGCCTTGCGCGCTCGGGAACTGGGAGGCAACGTCGTGGGCCTTCTCCGAGCTGCCGCCGATGATCAGGTGGTAGTCGTCCTGCAATTCGCGGGCAATCGCCAGGCCGATGCCTCGCGTGCCGCCGGTGATCAGTGCGATTCTGCGATCCATTGTTGCTTTCCTTCCTTTGCTCTGTTGTTCTCTTGCTCTGTGCCCTTGCGTGTTCTCGCGTTGTTCGTGATCGGGCGCCTAACCCTGCACCACTGTGCCCAGCCACGCCGTTGCATGCGGGATGTGCTGCGCGATCTTCAGCGCCGAGGTCGGCGCCGGGCCATATGGGGTAAGGGAGGATATATATGACGCCGCAGCGTGGATAGCCACACCAACCGCAGCCGAATCGACCACGTAGTCTGCCTCGTGCGCCTCCAACTCGTACTGCCCGGCTTCTGTGTATCCGGTGTCCCGAGCCCGCTTGCCGGCATCGCGTGCTACCAGCGCACCCAGAATTCCCGCTAACACGTCGCCGGATCCGGGAGTGGCGGCCCAAGACGATGCGGTATCGACAACCACGGTGCGCTGTGGGTTGGCGATGATGGTGAAGCGCCCCTTCAGCAAAACCGTGCAATTCAGCTCGCGGGCCAGTCGTTCTGTGGAGGTGATCCGGTCCGGCGATTCCGCCGGCAGCCCGGCCGCCTTGGCCAGCCGGTCGAACTCCCCATCGTGCGGGGTGAGCAGTGTGGGAGCGTTGCGCGCACGCAGGATCTCTAGAACGTCTGGGTTCTTCGCCAAGACGGTGATCGCGTCGGCGTCTAGAACCAAGGGCTGCACCATGTCTAGAACGGCGAGCAGTTCGTCGCGGGCATCGCGATCCGTGCCGCGACCGGAGCCGACCATGCGCGCCTGCACCTGCCCGGCCCCGCGGACGACGGGGTGCACGACGACTTCCGGGGTGGTCGCCAGAACGTATTCGGGGTGTTCGCCGATGTAGCGCACCATCGAGCTGGTGGTGTTCACCGCCGCGAGCGTGGCCAGCACACCTGCTCCCAGATAGTCCTTGCTACCCGCGCAGATGCCCACTACCCCGCCGGAGTATTTGTCGTCCACTGCGCCCGGTTCGGCGGGCAGTTCCCCAGGCAAGGGTTCCGGGCTACCGAGTAGCTGCGCAGCCATATCTTCCAGCGCGAGGTGTTCGACCGGCGTGTGCCACAAAGAGACGGTGCTTTGGGCGCTCTCGGCACTCTCCGCGTTTCCGAGCCTGGCCAGCTCGGCGGAAAGCATAGAGCCATCGTCCAAGCCGATGTCCTCGCACAGCACCGTTCCGCACTCGGCGCTGAGGCCGTGCGCCCGGCGCAGCCCACCGAAAGTGACGGTCACATCGGCACTAACGTGCCTGCCCGGTGCCTTCCCGCTATCGGCGACCACACCGCTGGGGATGTCGATGGCCAACACAAGCGGCCGGCGCTTCCTTCCAGCGCGCACCCCCTGGGCTTCTCGCAGGAACTCATCGACCTCCACCGGGATCTCGCCATGCCCGCCGAGGCCGAACATCCCGTCGACGATCACGCGATGGCTGTCTGCTGGTTCCAGCCCGACGAAGCTTCCGCCCGCCGCCGTAAACGCCCGCGCGGCGCGCTCGTGCACGCGATCGGCGCCTTCGAGCGGGTAGGCCTCAACCTTCCTTCCCTGCATCGCAAGAACTGCGCCGGCGTACAACGCATCGCCGCCGTTGCCGCCCGGGCCGACCAGCAGCAACACGGACCCCTCTGCAGCGCCCGCTGGCTCCTCTGCTTGGGCCAGCATCTTTTCCGCCACGACCGCCACTGCGTGCGCGGCGGACTGCATCAGCTCATCCTCCCGTTGCTCGCGGGGGAACAAGGCAGCCTCGGCCGTGCGGATCTCCTGGGCTGTGTAAAGAGTGCGCATATCTCCCATGATAGGTGTGCAGCGCACCTCCCCTGCGCTCGAACCAGACCTCCACCCCTGCCCCCGTGGTGGCGTCCTAAAAAATCGTTTCCCAAAGGTTCCCCAAAGGGCTAGACTGCATAGTCTGAACTGACGCGCCGGCAGCGCGCATAAAACCTCATAAGCACCTCACACTTGGAAAAGGTTCACTCGCTTCACATGCCTCGCCCAATAAACAAGAATCAGCGATACGTATCCGGACTCGATGGGCTGCGGACGATCGCAGTTGCCGTGGTTGTGCTCTACCATCTGCACGTTCCCGGCTTCGTCGGGGGCCTCATGGGCGTGGGAGTGTTCTTCACGCTGTCGGGTTACCTCATCACCGCCAACCTCATGCGTTCGTGGGATAAGAAGGGAAATCTGACGCTCCGCACCTTCTGGTTGCGTAGGTTCCGGCGCCTGATGCCGGCGGTGATAGTCACGTTGGTCGCCACCCTGATCCTGACGGCGGCGCTCACTCGTGACGAGCTCAGCGATCGTTTCTGGGAGGCGCTGTCCGCCCTGTTCTATGTGAACAACTGGCACACCATCTTCCAGGAGAAATCCTACTGGGATAACTTCGGCGGCCCGAGCCCGCTGAGCCACATGTGGTCACTGTCCGTCGAAGAGCAGTTCTACCTGCTCTGGCCCCTGGTTCTGCTTGTACTGCTGGTTGTTACCCGCTCGCGGATTGGCGCACTTATTGGCTCCTTGCTGCTCACGGGCGCCTCTTTTGCCTGGATGTGGGGGCTGGCAACCCCGGGGATGGACAACACCCGCGCATATGAAGGCACCGATACCCGCGCCGGCGCCCTGTTGTTGGGTGCGTGCCTGGCGATCTGGCTTTCCTCCCGTCGCCAAGCGGGTAAGTCCGTCGAGCCTGCGAAAATTACCGCGAACCTGTTTGGCCTAATCGGCTTGGCGGGCATCGTAGCGCTCGTCATGCTGGTGGAGCAGGAGTCAATGTTCCTGTACCACGGTGGGCTGATCTTGCTTTCCGTGGCCTCTGTGCTGGCGATCTTCTCCGTCCTGCACCCGCAGAGCCTGTGGAGCCGGGTGTTGGGCTTCGGCCCCATCCGCTGGCTCGGCGAGCGTTCCTATGGCATTTACCTGTGGCACATGCCGGTAATTGCCTTCATGCCGCAGTCGTGGTTGGAGAACAACAAGCTGCTGGCCAGCGTTATCACCATCGGCGTGAGCGTGGCGCTGGCCGCCATCAGCTGGACGCTGATCGAGGATCCGATCCGTAAGCACGGCGTGATCCCGCCGATCAAGGCATGGCTGCGCAGCCGCAAGGCAGACCGTGAGGTCGGCGACAACCGCGACGGCTCTGGCACGCCTGTGGGCATTTTCCACCAGCCTTTCCCCACCTACTTCACTTCCGGTGCCGCTGTGGTGCTGGCCGCGGTGGTCGCTATTGGTGCGACGCCCATTGGCATCAACCCCACGGCATCCCAGCAGGAAGCTGGCGCGGGCAAGGGCGGCGAGCCTGCGATGGAGCTGGATCCGTCGCAGCGCCCGGGTAGCGCTGGGAAGGCTGCGGGACCGCAGAACCCCGCTGCTGAAGGACCTGCCGATGATGTCGACCAGGAGCCGGATTCCAAACTGATGAGCTGCAAGCGCGTGGTACACGTCGGCGATTCCACGTCCATCGGCATGTTCGCCAACGACATGGTGACCGATCCCGAGAACACGGCCTTCGAGACTTATCTGAAGTACGGCGCCGAGGAAGTCATCGACAGTGTATTCGGCGCGCGCAACACCACCGAGGGCTGGCAGTCCGAGGACGGCTCGCAAAGCTACCCGCCGGCCATCGACTCCGTACAGGAGCTGCTGCCCACCGCCGCTGGCCCGGATACTTGCTGGGTTATCGCTACCGGTGTGAACGATGCGGCGAACTACGCGGCGGGCGCCAACCTGGCTGCCCCGGAGCGCATCAAGATCATGATGGACATTCTGGGCGACCAGAAGGTCATGTGGCCGACGGTCACCACCAACACCAACGAGGGCTACTACGCAAACTCCAACATGGAGGAGTTCAACCAGGCGCTGCGCGACGCGCAAAAGGATTACCCCAACCTGCGGGTCTACGACTGGGCCGCCGAGGCGAAGCCTGAGTGGTTTGCTGAGGGCGATTTCGCCCACTACGGCCCCGAGGGCAACAGCCAACGCGCCGAACGCTTCCCCGCTGCTCTTGCCAAGGCCTACCCAAAGTCGAAGGGCGGCCAGCCCTCCGACGATTTGGTGGTGAACTCCGGGCTGTAGAGCCAACTCCTAAGAACGCAAACTCCGAAGAACGTACAGAAACACACTAAGCTTTTGTACGTTCTTCTTTAATGCAATGCTTATGCAGCGCTCGTGCAATCAGCGCCCATAGGCGGTTCAACGTGTAGGAGCCCAGGCGTGGAAACACCGGAAAACGGCAGCCGGAACCAGCGAGACCAGCGAAGCCGCCGAAACCAGTGGAACTCGCGGAGCTCAGGGGCACCGAATGACACTCGCAGCTCGCGTGACTCGCGGAACGAGTGGAGTTCGCGGAATGAATGGAAGAACGTGGTGCGCTCGGACGAGACCCCGGCCGCCGACACCGAAGCGAAGACTGGCTCCACCACGCACCCCTCCACCGAGCCTTTCGAGCCGGTATCGCCACCCCAACAGCCGGCTTTCAATCCCATTCCAGCCCCAGGTGCCGGCCCCAGCGCAGGCTCCGCACCCGTATTCGGCCCGGGCATGGCTCCCCCACCTGCGGCAGCACAGGCCATGGCGCAGGTTCAGCCTCCGAAGAAAAGCTCGGCACTTCTGCCGGCGATCGTCACCTTCATCGTCTGCGTCCTGCTGCTGGCAGGTGGTCTGTTCGGGTACAAGAAGCTCACCGAGCCCTCCGACAACGTAGTTGATCCGGGCAAGCCCTCCGCAGCCCCAGGGGCAAAGCCCGACGCAGAGGCTGCTGCAGGATCTGATGCGGAGCCAGCTGCGGATGACTCCGACGACGGGGGCGACTCCGACGGATCCAGCGAGTCCGGGGAGCAGTTCGACGCCGCCGACCTGGTCCCACGGATGGCCTCCATGACGGTGCCCGACTTCAGCGTGCTGGAAGATGCCGAACGCTCCGATGAAACGAGTTTTCCGGCAGTCACTTTGAACGATGGCGTATACGGCGAACCCGGCTATGGCTTCAGTATCAAACTCGGCAGCAACGATCCAAGCGGCGATCGTGACAAAATCTCCCCGATCTACGCTCAAGGCGACCTTAACGGTGACGGGGAGGACGAAATCGTCGTGCAAATGTACAGCAACCAGGGAGGAAACAGCTACGTTAACCACTTCGTGGTGTACGACAAGAACCTCACCCCGATGGGGTACACCCAGGTGGATGACCTCGACGAAGACCTGCCGACAATGGGTCTGCGCGGCCAGACAGCCGACGAGGTGAAAATCGAGGATGGAAAGCTGTTCTTCGACTACCTTGGGTACGGCGATTCAGACCCCATGTCCTCCCCCTCCCAACGCACGCAGGTCTACCTGACCTGGAATGGCGGCACGGACTTCGAGCTGGCCGAGCCGCCAACTTTCCTCTGACCCCTGGCCCAGTCGCTAATCCTGCTTAAACTCGCGGGCGATCAGCAGCTTCATGATCTCGTTCGTGCCGCCGTAGATGCGCTGCACGCGAGCATCCGTGTACATGCGGGAGATCGGGTACTCGCGCATAAAGCCGTAGCCGCCGAACAGTTGCAGGCAGCGATCCGCCACGGAGCTCTGCAGGTCAGAGGCCAGGTACTTCGCGGCAGAAGCTTGGGCGGGCGTCAGCTTGCCCTCGATGTGTAGCGCCGTGCAGTGGTCGGTCAACGTCTTCGCCGCCAGCGTCTCGCTCGCGCACTCGGCCAGAACGAACTGGGTGTTCTGGAATCCCAGGATCGGGCGCCCAAAAGCCTCGCGCTCGTTGACGTAGCGGATGGTTTCGCGCACGGCCCCCTCGCAAGCGGATGAACCGCCAATAGCAAGGATTAGGCGCTCTTGCGGCAGCTGCTGCATCAGCTGCAGGAAGCCCATGCCTTCCTTTCCGCCGAGCAGGTTATCGGCGGGCACGCGCATATCGGTGAAGAACAGCTCGCGGGTATCCTGACCACGCTGGCCGATCTTGTCCAGCACTCGGCCACGCTCGAAGCCCTCGAGATCCTTGGTCTCCGCGACGATCAGGGATAGTCCCCTGCCGCCCGGCTGGTCGTTGGTGCGGGCGACGATCACCACGACGTCGCAGTGCGTGCCGTTGGTGATGAAAGTCTTCGAGCCGTTAATTACCCACTCATCGCCATCCAGCTCTGCGCGGGTCTTGATGGCCTGCAAGTCGGAACCAGTGCCAGGCTCGGTCATGGCGATCGCACCGACCAGCTCACCGCTGGCCATTCCCGGCAGCCAGCGCTTACGCTGCTCCTCCGTGCCGAGTTGGTAGATGTAGTGGGCGACGATCACGGAGTGCACACCGTTGTGCCAAGCAGAGTTGCCAGCCAGGGCGAGCTCCTGCTGGATCACGGCCTCGTGGGCGAAGGTGCCGCCGCCTCCGCCGTACTCCTCGGGGATGGAGGCGCACAGCAGGCCAGCGTCGCCGGCCTTGTTCCAGAACTCACGCTCTACCTGGTGGTTTTCTTCCCACTTCAGCTCGTTGGGGGTTACCTCCCTGGCGATGAACTCGCGGGCGTGGAGGCGTAGGGCGTCAGTTTCCTCGGTTTCCCAAGTAGCGCGGTAGTTATCCAGAATCATGTCGATGGCTCCCTCAAAGTGAATCGAAGCGCTGGCATGTCATTTTGCCAGCGAAATACTTTCTTGGAAGCAACGCTACAACAGCGCGATCGTGAGCTGGCTCACTTTCGAGAAGAAGTTCTAAAAGAAAAACAAAGAGTCCCCCCAGTCGGACTCGAACCGACACTGAACGGATTTTAAGTCCGCTGCCTCTGCCAATTGGGCTATAGGGGGCGTGCCATGACCTCAGCCAGCATCCCGTCCAATATATCTTTCTCGCTGACCGTGATCTCACTAAGCCCCCAATCAAGGAACTGGCTCGTGAAGGCGTCCACCACAATAGAACCGCCACCGATCACATCCGCGCGGCCCGGGTGCATAGGCCCGTATTCGCAGCGCTGGGGTGGCGTCAATCCCAAAAGGTTGCGCGCCGTGGCGCGGAAGTCCTCCAACGGCAGGGTGGACATGTGGATGGCCCGCGAGTCGTATTCAGAAAGATCAAGGGTGATGGCGGCAAGGGTAGTCATCGTGCCCGCCACCCCCACGATCTGATCCACGTCGCGCAGATCCACGTGGGAGCGCACCTGCTCCATCAGCTCCCCTACGAAAGCGCGGGCCTCGGCGACCTGCTGCTCCGCCGGCGGCTGGTCGTGCAGGAATCGCTCCGTCAGGCGCACGCAGCCCATGTCCGCCGAGAAAGCCTGTGGCTCGCGCCCCGGGCCGTGCACGACAAACTCGGTGGAACCGCCACCCAGGTCGATGACGCACACGGTGCGGTCCTGCGCATCCGGCAGGTCCGTGATGGCTCCGCGGAAGCTCAGCTCCGCCTCTTGCTCGCCGGAGATCACCTGCGCCACCGCCCCCTCGCGCACGCGCCCCAGGTGCCGCCGGGTGATGTCGAAGAACTCCTCGCGGTTCGCCGCATCGCGGGTGGCGGAGGTCGCCCCCATCATTACGTCGACCACACCGTACTCGACCATGCGGTCAGCGTAGATCTGCAAGGCCTCATCCACGCGCTGCAGGGCCTCATCGGCGAAGCGACCCGTGGCATCCACGCCCTGACCCAGGCGCACGATGATGTTATCCCTGTTGAGCTCGTTGATCTGCCCGTCCGGGGTCCGCTCGCTGATCAGCAGGCGGATGGAGTTCGTTCCGCAGTCGATGGCAGCGAAGCGGGGGCTCTGGGGCTGGTTCTGGCGCTGGTTCTGGGCGGTGCTCATGGTTCCTAGGCTACTCTGCGGCAGCTCTGGGGCTACCCACCGCTACCCTGCGACACCTCGGTAGCTACTCTGCGACGCTCGCGGTTTCCATCGACGTACCCAGCGAGGCTGCCGTCGGCCAGTCCGCAGGCAATGCCGTGCCCTCAAGCTTCGGGTTGTTCTCGATGGCCAGCGCAACGGCCTCGGTGCCCAGGCGCACCCGCTGCGGCCCTTCCGCCAGCGCGTAGGCAATCAGCACGTGCAGGCACTTCACCCGGTCGGGCATGCCGCCGCCGGAGAAGTCCGTGCCCAGATCCTCCATCTTGTTGCGCTCGGCCAGGTAGTGCTCGTGCGCGGCCTGGTAATCGGCAGCCAGATCTTCGTCTTCGGGCAGCCGAGCTTGCATCGTCTTCATCACACCTGCGACCTCCAGCCGGGAGGCTTCGGCGGTCAAGCGCGGGTCCGTCAGGTAGTACAGCGTGGGGAACGGAGTACCATCCGGCAACTTCGGTTGGGTCTTCACCACTGCGGGAACCCCATCCGGCGTGTAGTAGCTGACCTCGACTACACCGCGTAGTGGACGGCCGAGCTGCCTGCGCATTACCTCCAGGTCGTCCTCGGTCGGCGGGCCGGGCTGGCGTTGGTTAGTCATGGGTTCCCTCGGTTCCTTGGTTGGAATGTCTCGCTCTAGTTTGGTGCTCTAGTTAGCTGGTTTAAGTCAGTCTCTCTAGTTACCCGGTGCGGGCGCTGGCGCCCCTTCTGGCGCTGCGGGCTGCTCCTCGGGCGCGGGCGCTGCGGGCTGCTCCTCGGGCGCGGGCGCTGCGGGCTGTTCCTGCTCCGGCTTCTCCTCCGGCACCGTCGGCAGCTTGTGGTCTTCGGTTGCCGGATCGTCTTCCTTGAGCTCTTCCTCCGGCGTGGAGATCGCATCCCACAGCTGGGCGTACCAGTCGCGGTTGCCGTCACCCTCGCCCTGGGACTCTTCGTCCGTTTCGGTACCTAGCTCGTCTGCGTGGATCTTCGGGGAGATGATGCGAAATGCCGACTCCCCCGGCTCAATCAACCCCAGTCGCGTGCGCGCCTGTTCCTTGATGAAGTCCTCGTCACGGTAGCGGTTGAGCTCGCTGGTGAGCTCCGCTTTCTCTTTCTCCTGCGCCTCGATTTTCTGGTTCAGCTGCGCCAGCTCGGCGCGTTGCTCGAAGTAGTTACGCAGCGGGTTAGCTATGGAAACTGCCAGGAAAATCACCAAAACCAGCGCCACGAGCCACGTGGTGGGGCTCATGTTTTTGGGCACTTCTACAAAGGAACGCGCCATGCGTTTCGGCGCGGTTTGCGCGCGGGCTCGGCGCCTTTCGCGCCTCTCGATCGACCGTGCTCGGGGCAGGTGGGCGGACTCGGGGCGGCTGTTTTCTGGCCCCTCTTTTTCGGACGCCACGTCTGCGCGCGGCTGATCCTCCGGCTCCTTGTCCGGTTCGCCCTTGGTCGATTTGCTCATGGTCTACAGAGTCTAGCGAAGCGAGGCTGAAATGCGAGTAGCCCACGGCCATCGGCTGGATGGCTGTGGGCTACCTTGGGCTGCCTGATTGCCTTGCGCCCCTTGAGGGGCGCCTAGCGCTTACTTGGTGAAGCGCGGGAAGGCGGAGCGGCCTGCGTAGACGGCTGCGTCGCCCAGGATCTCCTCGATGCGCAGCAGCTGGTTGTACTTGGCAACGCGCTCGGAGCGAGCCGGAGCGCCGGTCTTGATCTGGCCACAGTTCAGGGCGACGGCCAGGTCAGCAATGGTGGTGTCCTCGGTCTCACCGGAACGGTGGGACATCATGCTGCGGTAGCCGTTGCGGTGTGCCAGCTCGACAGCGTCGAAGGTCTCGGTGAGGGTACCGATCTGGTTCACCTTCACCAGCAGCGCGTTGGCTGCCTTCTCCTCGATACCCTTGGCCAGGCGCTGCGGGTTGGTGACGAAGAAGTCGTCGCCGACCAGCTGAACCTTGTCGCCGATCTTGGCGGTCAGGGCGGTGTAGCCTTCCCAGTCGTCCTCCTGCAGCGGGTCCTCGATGGAGACGATCGGGTACTCCTCGATCAGCTCCTCGTAGACCTTTGCCATCTCCTCAGCGGTGTGCTCGCCGCCCTCGAAGTGGTACTTGCCGTCCTTGAAGAACTCGGAGGAGGCAACGTCCAGCGCCAGCGCAACGTCCTCGCCGACCTTGAAGCCGGCCTTCTCGATAGCCTCGACGATCAGGTCCAGAGCCGCCTTTGTGGAGTCAACGGACGGGGCGAAGCCGCCCTCGTCACCCAGGCCAGTGGACAGGCCCTTGTCCTTAATGACCTTCTTCAGGGTGTGGTAGACCTCGGCACCAACGCGCAGTGCCTCAGAGAAGGTCTCTGCGCCGATCGGGGCAATCATGAACTCCTGGACGTCCACGCCGGAGTCAGCGTGTGCACCACCGTTGAGGATGTTCATCATCGGCACCGGCAGTACGTGGGCGTTCGGGCCACCGACGTAGCGGAACAGCGGCAGATCGGCGGACTCTGCAGCCGCGCGGGCAACAGCCATGGAAACACCCAGGATGGCGTTGGCACCCAGCTTGGACTTGTTCTCGGTGCCGTCCAGGTCGCGCATCAGCTGGTCGATCAGGCGCTGATCGTCGGCCTCCACACCCATCAGCTCTTCGTCGATGTCCTCGATAACGTTCTTGACTGCGTTGAGCACGCCCTTGCCCTGGTAGCGCTCGCCGCCATCACGCAGCTCGTGTGCCTCGTGCACACCGGTGGAAGCGCCAGAGGGAACGGCTGCGCGGCCGAAGGAGCCGTCGTCCAGCAGTACGTCCACCTCGACGGTCGGGTTACCGCGGGAATCGATGATTTCACGGGCGTCAATGTTGAGGATCAGGGCCATGTGTCTGCCTCCTTGGCATGTGGCATTGAGGTGCCAAACTGTTGATTATCTGTTCTTGGGTTAACAGCTAACAAAGGTCTCCACCGCAGCGCTGGGCAGCCCACGGGCGGCACCGAGCACAGCGGTCTACTTCCATTGTGGCACCGCCAGAAATTTTTCGCCGTCACGCGGGCAAATCCTGGCTAAAACCACCCCTCCCTAAAGGGGGAATGGCCTACTGCGGCGACTGGCCAATCGCGTAGTTTGCCGCTGCGTCGCGAACCTGCATGACATATTCGTCGGAGAGGTTGTAGCCCCTGATCGCACCCGTCCAGCCGTTTTCGGTGCTGAGGTCACGGCCCTCGCTGCACAGGAGCTTGGTCGCGGTGGCGGCGGCATCGTAGACACTCTGCGGATTCTTTTTGCCGTCGCCGTCCGCGTCCACCCCGTAGATCTTCCAGGATTCGGGGATGAACTGCATCGGCCCCAGCGCCCGGTCGTATTCGCGGTCGCCGTCCAGGCGCCCGCCGTCGGTATCCTCCACCTTGGCGAACTCGCGGCCGTTGAGCTGCGGGCCGATGATGTCGGGCTCGGCGATGCCGTCGTCGTTAAGTTTGGACGCCCCGAAGCGCCTGCCGTCGTAAGTCCCGTGGCGGGTCTCTACGTAACCGAGCCCGGCCAGCGTATTCCAGGACAAGTTGCAGGCGGGAGCTTCCTTCCGGGCGAAGCCTTCGGCCTTGCCATAGGCCATGAGGGCCTGCAGAGGGATGTTCAGCTCCTCGGACTTCGGCTTAGCCCAGTCCAGAGCCTGCTGGTACGCGCGGTCGCTGTCATTCGGGTCGAAGTCCGGCGCCGGACTCGCGGCCTTCGGCGGAATATCCGTCGGCACCGGCAAACGGTCCGACTCGGAGCTGCGGTCGCTGGTGACAAACCCTGCGACTAGGTAACCGACAAGGGCGATAATCCCCAGCAGCGCGATGACCACTACGAAGAATCCACAGCCGCCCAGCAGCCCCCGGTTCGGGCGGCTTCCAGCTGCGTCGTCATCCCACATGGAATCGTTCGGTTCGATCCGTTGCGGGCGGCGATAGTGGTTCGACGCCATGGATTTCCTTCCTGCTTCTTTTTCTTAGGCCTTCTTGGGCTTCTCAGTGTGACCGCTCTGCGAATTCTTATCGGCTGCACTTACCAACACTGCGCTTAGGCTACTAGCCGGAAGTTGGACCCGTGTTTCCGACTCGGTGATGTGCAGCTCCGCCATGTCAGCAAACACACGCTCGCCGACGGTGATGTGCACCCCGGGGAGCACGCCATGCTCGGTGAGGTAACGCACCAGGGCGGCATCCCTGTCGCTGATGCGATCCACGATGAGCCGCTCGCCCGTGTGGGCGTCCGAAAGAAGAAAAGCCGAGCTCGCAGGAATGTGGCCGCCCTCGTCGGGAATAGGGTCACCGTGCGGGTCACGGGTGGGGTTGTTTAGCAGGCTGGCGATGCGATCGACGAAGGTGTCGGAAACCGCGTGCTCCAAAACCTCGGCCTCGTCGTGCACTTCGTCCAGGCCGTACCCCAGGTGGTTGCACAAAAAAGTCTCGATCAGGCGGTGACGGCGAACCATGGCCAGGGCAATCTTGCGGCCCGCTTCGCTGAGCTCGATGTCGCCATAAGGGGCATGGTCGACGAGCCCCTGGGCGGCGAGGCGTTTGATCGCCTCGGAGGCCGTGGAAGGGCGTTGGTCCATGTGACTGGCCAAGACAGAGAGGGAAACTCCACCCCCGGACCACTCCTGCAGATCGAAGATCTTTTTCAGGTAGTCCTGGGACCTCTCGGGAAGGTCTGTGACGTGCATGCCGACCAGTGTACGGGGGTGACGGGGGTTTCAAGAACTCACCAGCCTGGTTTAGGCTGCACTATATTGTTCAATGAGTTGAACATTGCACCCCTCAAGGATCGGAAAGTTTATTAACTCGCGCATGAAAAACAGCAAGAAACTGATAGCAACCCTGTTCGCCGTCACCCTCGGCATCGCGGGCGCCACCGCCTGTAGCGATGCTAACCAACATGAAAAAGCCGAGGTCCTGACCACTTTCACCATTCTCGAAGACATTGCCTCCAACATCGCCGGAGATACCC
>NZ_CALLDG010000145.1 GCF_937999985.1 uncultured Corynebacterium sp. | reverse complement strand
GGTTTGCACTCCGAGCACATCATCCAGGTGCCGCCCCGCTCCTCCGCTGCGGTGGAGGGATTCAGCCAACTCCACGGTCGCATCGAGGAACAGGCCTCGCAGCTGCGAAACGAATCGACGTCCAAAGAACAGTCCAAAAAACAATCCCAAGAACCCTAACCCCCACCCCGCACCCGACCAGCAAGTTTCCCGCCAGCACCATAGAATCAGTACCTATGAGCCACGATCTGAACTCCACCACCGTCGGCGGCCATGTCCGCGCCGCCGCCGGCACCAGCCCCGAGCACGCTTCCACCCGCAAGTTCTGGACGGGACTGTCCCGCAACATCCAGGAGCGCATCGCCGACGATTGGGAGCGCACCCGCCAGACCTACAGCGCCACCCGCCAGCAGCACTACTTCTCCGCGGAGTTCCTCATGGGCCGCGCGCTGCTGAACAACCTCACCAACCTCGGCCTGGTAGAAGAAGCCCAGACCGCTGCCCGCGAACTCGGCCACGAACTCACCGACGTCCTGGAAGTGGAAAACGATGCCGCGCTGGGCAACGGTGGCCTGGGCCGTCTGGCCGCCTGCTTCCTGGATTCCGCCGTCACCCAGGATTACCCCGTCACCGGCTACGGCATCCTCTACCGATACGGCCTGTTCCGCCAGTCCTTCGACAACGGCTTCCAGGTCGAGCGCCCCGACCCGTGGCGCGAGGAAGAATACCCCTTCACCATCCGCCGCGCCTCCGACCAGCTGATCGTGCACTTCGACGACATGAAGGTCCGCGCGATCCCCTACGACATGCCCATCACCGGCTACGGCACCCACAACGTCGGCACCCTGCGCCTGTGGAAGGCCGAGCCGTGGGAGGAGTTCGACTACGACGCTTTCAACTCCCAGCGCTTCACCGATGCCATCATCGAGCGCGAGCGTGTCAGCGACATCTGCCGCGTGCTCTACCCGAACGACACAACCTACGAGGGCAAGAAGCTGCGCGTCCGCCAGCAGTACTTCTTCACCTCCGCCTCCCTGCAGGCGATGATCCGCAGCCACCTGTCCCACCATGGGCACCTGAATAACTTCGCGGAATACCACTCCGTGCAGCTGAACGATACCCACCCGGTGCTGGCCATCCCGGAGCTCATGCGCCTGCTACTGGACGAACACGGCATGGGCTGGGAGGAAGCCTGGGAGATCGTCTCCAACACCTTCGCCTACACCAACCACACTGTCCTCACCGAAGCCCTGGAGCAGTGGGACCAGCAGATCTTCCAGCAGCTGTTCTGGCGTGTCTGGGAGATCATCGCCGAGATCGACCGTCGCTTCCGCATCGAACGCTCGGCGGAGGGCATTGATGGCGTCACCATCCAAAGAATGGCCCCGATCCAACACGGAGTGGTGCACATGGCTTGGATCGCCTGCTACGCCGCTTACTCCATCAACGGTGTGGCCGCACTGCACACGGAGATCATCAAGCGCGAAACCCTCGCCGATTGGCACGCACTGTGGCCAGAGAAGTTCAACAACAAAACCAACGGTGTTACGCCGCGCCGCTGGCTGCGGATGATTAACCCTCGCCTGTCTGCGCTGCTTACTCGTCTTTCGGGTGGTGACGCCTGGGTCACCGACCTCGACAGCCTCAAGGAACTGCGCAGCTACGCGTCCGACGAGAGCGTCATGCAGGAGCTCCGTGAAATCAAGGCCGCCAACAAGCACGATTTCGCCGAGTGGATCGCCGAGCGCCAAGGTGTGGTCATCGACCCGGAGTCCATCTTCGACGTGCAGATCAAGCGCCTGCACGAGTACAAGCGCCAGCTGCTGAACGCCCTGTACGTGCTGGACCTGTACTTCCGTATCAAGGAGGATCACCAGCGCGACCTGCCGCCGCGCACCGTCATCTTCGGCGCGAAGGCCGCGCCGGGCTACACGCGGGCGAAGGCCATCATCAAGCTGATCAACACGATCGCGGACCTGGTGAACAACGATCCGGTGGTTTCCCCGCTGCTGAAGGTCGTGTTCGTGGAGAACTACAACGTCTCCCCCGCCGAGCACATCCTGCCGGCCTCCGATGTTTCGGAGCAGATCTCTACCGCGGGCAAGGAGGCATCGGGCACCTCCAACATGAAGTTCATGATGAACGGCGCGCTGACGCTGGGCACCATGGACGGCGCGAACGTGGAGATCGTGGATTCCGTTGGCGAAGAGAACGCCTACATCTTCGGCGCCCGCGAGGAGGAGCTGCCGGAGCTGCGCGCGGACTACAAGCCCTACGAGCTGTACGAATCCGTGCCCGGCCTGAAGCGCGCCCTGGACGCGCTGGATAACGGCACCCTGCACGACGAGTTCACCGGCTGGTTCTACGACCTAAAGCAATCGCTGATCCACGGCTACGGCGAAGGTGCCTCCGACACCTACTACGTGCTGGGCGACTTCGCGGACTACCGCGAGGTGCGCGACCGCATGGCCGCCGACTACGCCGCCGACCCGCAGGGCTGGGCGCAAAAGGCGTGGGTGAACATCTGCGAGTCCGGGCGCTTCTCCTCCGACCGCACGATTCGCGACTACGCCACGGAGGTCTGGAAGCTGGAGCCCGCGCCGATTGACGAGTAATTCCCGCCCTGCACCGGCGCAGGTCGGGGCGTCAATAAAGGGTGTAAAAGAGGGGCGTTAAGAAACCGTAAAGAGTCATTAGCACCGGGCACCACCGGTGTTGTTATATCTACATGCTTTATGACTTTTTAATGGTTGCAGTAACCTGCGCGCTGTTCGGCGCAATGGGTGCCGCCTTGAAGGCGGTGGACAAGCTATGAGCTGGGAACTGATCGTCGGTGGGATCCTCGGGATCCTGGCCATCATCTACCTTTTGGTTGCCCTGTTGAACCCGGAGAAGTTCTCATGAGCGGGGCCATCACAGGGTGGATCCCTGTCATCATGGTCATCATTGCCCTGGCGGCCTGCTACGTGCCGCTGGGCAACTACATGGCCGCCACGTTCACATCCAAGAAGCACAATGCCTTCGAACGTGGCTTCTACCGGCTGATTGGTGTGAATCCTGACGGCCAGCAAAAGTGGACTCGCTACTGCGCGAGCCTGCTAGCCTTTTCCGCCATCAGTGTCGTGTTCGTTTACCTGCTGCAGCGCGTGCAGCAGGCGCTGCCCCTGAACCACGGCAAGGAGCCCGTGCACTGGGACCAGGCGTGGAACACCGCCGTATCCTTCACGACTAACACCAACTGGCAGTCCTACTCCGGTGAGACGGCCATGACCATCCTTACCCAGATGGCGGGCCTTGCGGTACAGAACTTCGTGTCCGCCGCCGTGGGCATCACCGTGGCCATCGCGCTGATCCGTGGCCTGGCCAACCGCATGGGCAACGGCCAGATCGGCAACTTCTGGGTCGACCTGACCCGCGCGGTCTTCCGCATCCTGCTGCCGATGGCAATCATCGGTGCGATCCTGCTGATTTCCCAGGGTGCGATCCAGAACTTCCACGCTCCGACCACTGTGGAGACGATCACGGGTGGCCAGCAAACCATTCCGGGCGGTGCAGTGGCTTCGCAGGAAGTCATCAAGGAGCTGGGCACCAACGGCGGTGGCTACTTCAACGCCAACTCCGCCCACCCGTTTGAGAACCCGAACGCATGGACCAACATGCTGGAGATCTTCCTCATCCTGGTGATCCCGGTTAGCCTGACCCGCACCTTCGGCAAGATGGTGAACGACACCCGCCAGGGTTGGGCTGTGCTGGCCGCCATGGCCGTGCTGTACTTCTCTTCCCTGGCAGTCGTGATGTCCAGCGAAACCTCCCTGGCTGCCTTCCAGGGCGGTGGCATGGAAGGCAAGGAGTACCGCCTGGGCGTGCTGCCTTCCTCCTTCTTCGCCGTCACCACGACGATGACGTCGACGGGTGCGGTGGACTCCTTCCACTCCAGTTACCACCCGCTGGCTGGCGGCATGCTGATCCTGGACATGATGCTGGGCGAGATCTCCCCTGGTGGCGTGGGCACCGGCCTGTACGGCATGCTCATGATCGCCCTGCTCAGCGTGTTCGTCGCGGGTCTGATGGTCGGCCGTACCCCGGAGTACCTCGGCAAGCGCATCGGCGTTTCCGAGATCACGAAGGTCAGCCTGTACATCCTGGTCATGCCGACGTTGGTGCTGGCGGGCGTGGGTATTTCCACCATGCTGCCTTCTACCCGCGACTCAGTTTCTGCCGACGGTCCTCACGGCTTCAGCGACATCGTCTACGCCTACACCTCGGCCTCCAACAACAATGGTTCCGCGTTCGCCGGCTTCGGTGCAGATACCCCGTGGTTCAACATCACCCTGGGTCTGTGCATGTTGCTGGGCCGCTTCCTACCAATCATCTTCGCGCTGGCACTAGCCGGAAGCTTCGCTAAGCAAAAGCCGGCTGCCGAAACCGCCGGTACTCTACCCACCCACCGCCCGCAATTCGTGGGAGTGATGGTCGGTATCGCCATCATCGTTGGCGCCCTGACCTTCCTGCCCACCCTGGTTCTAGGCCCGTTGACGGAGGCTCTGTCATGACAACCCTAAATGCTCCTTCACGCTCCGAAGCGAAGCGTGCGACGGCTCCGGCCAAGCACGACAAGAAGAAAAACGAGGGCGCTTTTTCCGCAGCCCAGTTGAAGCAGGCCCTGCCGCTGGCGCTAAAGAAGATGGATCCGCGCCTGCTGTACAAAACGCCAGTGATGTTCCTGGTGGAGGTCGGCGCGCTATTCACCTTTGTTTTGGCGATCGCGCATCCTTCCCTTTTCACCTGGTCCATCACGGTATGGCTGTGGCTGACCGTTCTGTTCGCCACTCTGGCCGAATCTGTTGCCGAGGGGCGCGGTAAGGCGCAGGCGGACGCCCTGCGTGCCACCCGCACCCAGTCGAATGCTCTAAAGTTCACCGGCTCCGACGTGAACGATCCCCACCTGGCACCGGCGTTGGAGAACTCCGGTGCGGGCATGCGAGAGGTTACCGAGGAGGTCTCCAGCGAGTCCCTTTTGCCAGGAGACATCGTGCTGGTCAGCGCAGGTAACGTGATCCCTGCCGACGGCGACGTCGTCATGGGCGCCGCCAGCGTGGACGAGTCCGCCGTCACCGGCGAATCCGCGCCCGTCATCCGCGAATCTGGCGGTGACCGCTCCGCCGTCACGGGTGGTACCCGCGTGCTCTCCGATGCAATTGCTATCCGCGTAACCAGCAAGCCGGGCGAGTCCTTTATGGACCGCATGATCGGCCTGGTCGAGGGAGCGGAGCGTAAGAAAACCCCAAACGAGTTGGCCTTGGGCACCCTGCTGATCGTGCTGACGATCATCTTCATGATCGTAGTGCTGGCTCTGGCTCCGATGGCTGCGTTCAACGGCGCCGAGCAGTCCCCTGTGGTACTGGTCGCCCTGCTTGTCTGCCTGATCCCCACCACCATCGGCGCGCTTCTGTCCGCCATTGGCATCGCGGGCATGGACCGCTTGGTGCAGCACAATGTGCTGGCCATGTCCGGCCGCGCCGTCGAGGCCGCGGGCGACGTTGCCACCCTGCTGCTGGATAAGACGGGAACCATCACCATCGGTGACCGCCAGGCCAGCGAGTTCGTCGCCATGGAGGGCATCAACCAGGAAGAGCTCGTCTACGCCTGCCAGCTGTCTTCCCTCGCCGACGAGACCCCGGAAGGCCGCTCCATCGTGCAGCTCGCCGAGAAGCAGTCCGGCGTCGCCATCCCCGAAGAGACCTTCCGCGACGCGGAGTTCATCCCCTTTACCGCACAGACTCGTATGAGTGGCATCCAGCTGCCCTCCGGCGCTGGAGAACACACGGAATGGTCCGCAAGCCACCAGGCAGCGAACCGCAAGATCGTCAAGGGCGCAGCCTCCGAGGTTGCCAAGCTCGTGACGGACCTCGGTGGAGACGTCCCACCGTCCATCACCGACGTGGTCAACGACATCTCCAACAGCGGTGGCACCGCACTGGTCGTAGCAGAAATCGCCCTAAACTCCCAGGGCGAGGACGTCACCGGCCGAGTGTTGGGCGTCATCCATCTCAAAGACGTAGTAAAGCCGGGCATGACAGAGCGCTTCGAGCAGCTACGCAAGATGGGCATCCGCACCGTCATGGTCACCGGCGATAACGCCCTGACAGCGAAGGCCATCGCTGCCGAGGCGGGCGTGGACGACGTCCTCGCGGAGGCAACCCCGGAGCAGAAGCTGGAGCTGATCCGCAAGGAACAGGCCAAGGGCCGCCTCGTGGCCATGACTGGCGACGGCACCAACGACGCTCCCGCCCTGGCCCAGGCCGACGTGGGCGTGGCGATGAACACCGGCACCACCGCGGCCAAGGAGGCCGGCAACATGGTGGACCTGGATTCCGACCCGACCAAGCTCATCGACGTCGTGGCCATCGGCAAGCAGCTACTGATCACCCGCGGTGCTCTGACCACCTTCAGTATCGCCAATGACATTGCGAAGTACTTCGCCATCATTCCCGCGATGTTCGTGGTGGCCTTCCCAGGCCTGTCGGCGCTGAACATCATGCGCCTGCACTCCCCCGAGTCCGCGATCCTGTCCGCCGTGATCTTTAACGCGCTGGTCATTATCGCGCTGATCCCGCTGGCGCTGAAGGGCGTGAAGTACCGTGCGGGTTCGGCGGCTTCGCTGCTGTCGCGCAACCTGACCATCTTTGGTTTGGGTGGCGTGATCGTACCGTTCATCGGCATCAAGATCATCGACCTGATTATCTCCGGAGTCTTCGGGCTCTAACCCTCTTGGGCTGGCAACCGCCGGCCCGCTTTGAAAGGAAACACAGAGAACAATGGCACGCGCAACATCTAACAACGGCTTGCGTCTGGCCTCCACCACGGTGCGCATCTTCTTCCTGCTGACGTTGATCCTGGGCATTATCTACCCAGCGTTCATGGTCGGAGTGGGGCGGATCATGCCCGCCAAGGCGGACGGATCGATGATCACCAACGCCGAAGGCCAGGCCGCCGGTTCCTCCCTGATCGCCCAGGAAGTCACGAAGCCGGGCTTCTTCTACCCTCGCCCTTCTGCTGCTGGGGATGCTGGTTATGACGCCATGTCGTCCTCCGCCACCAACCTGTCCCCCTATAGCAAGGAGTATCAGGAGGCCATCGCCTCCAAGCGCGACGAGGTTGCCAAGCGCGAGGGGGTCTCCCCCGACGAGGTTCCGGTGGACGCCGTGACGTCCTCCGGTTCCGGCCTGGATCCGCACATTTCCACCGCCTATGCGAAGCTGCAGGCTCCGCGTGTGGCGAAGGAGCGCAAACTGGACCAGCAGAAAGTGGAGCAGCTGGTAGCGGAGGCCACCGAGGGCAACTACACCGGTAGTGCCGACGGTGCGCCGGTGAACGTGGTGAAGCTGAACAAGGCGCTGAGTGAGCTGTAACGGGCGAGCTGTAACAGGCGAGCTGTAGCGAGGCTGTAGCGGACGCGGACACGTGCCCGCAAAACCCAGGCGCGGTCGGCCTCAAGGTGTAAAACAGGCACTAGCGCTCGGACGCGTGGCGTCCAAAAGTTTCAGCGCAAGATAAACAACAGGAGTAACAACAATGACTAAGCGTGGCACGCTGAAGGTGTACCTCGGCTTCGCCCCTGGCGTGGGCAAGACGTGTGCCATGCTTAGCGAAGCGCACGACCTGTACGACCGCGGGCGGGACGTGCTGATCGGCATCGTGGAGGATCACGGCCGCGAGCGCACCCGGAAGCTCACAGAAGGGCTGCCGATCCTCCCGCGCAAGACGGTCCCACACCGCGGTGGCAACTACGAGGAGCTGGATCTCGAGGCGGCGCTCGAAGCACACCCGGAGATCATCCTGGTCGACGAGTTGGCGCACACCGTGGTGGGCGAGCACAACGCGGATAGCAGCCGCCCGGCCGAGGCAGCCAAGCGCTGGCACGACGTGTACGCGCTACTTGATGCTGGCATCGACGTCATCTCCACGATGAACATCCAGCACCTGGAATCCCTCAACGACGTGGTCTCGGCCGTCACCGGTACGCGCCAGCTAGAGACGGTGCCGGACCAGGTTCTTCGGGACGCCGACGAGATCGAGCTGGTGGACCTCTCCCCCGACGCGCTACGCATTCGCCTGGCCCGCGGTGAAGTCTATCGCCAGCAGCAGGCCGAAACCGCGCTGAAGAACTACTTCCGGGTGGGTAACCTGACCGCCCTGCGCGAGCTGAGTTTGCTATGGCTGGCCGACAAGGTCGACGAAGGTCTGGAGAAGTACCGCGAAGACAAGAAGATCGAGGAAAACTGGCCGACCCGCGAGCGCGTGGTAGTGGCCGTACGCGGCGATGAGGTGTCCGAGGCGCTGATCCGCCGCGGGGCGCGCATCACCCAACGCGTAGCCGGGCGAGAGATGCTGGTGGTGTACGTCTCCGGCGCCGATGAGGCTCTGGGGGCCGATCTTCCCCAACGTCTGCGGCGGCTGCAAGAACTCACCGAATCCCTGGACGGCCAGTGGCGGGTGATCGAAGGCGACAATGTTGCCGATACCCTGCTGGAGTTCGCCCGCACGGTGAATGCCTCGCAGCTGGTGATTGGCCTGGGCACACGAATGAGCCGCCTGTTCAACTCCACCAGTCACAAAATCATCGACGGCTCAGGACGCATCGACGTGCACATCGTCTCCACGTCCGGAACCAGCGACGGAAAAACCGAGGGCCAGGCCGGTGGAAAGTTCACTGCAAATCTGAAGCGATTCGGCCTTTCCCGGGCGCGCCGGGCTGGGCTGGATACCTCGAAGCAGCTGAGCCCGGCGCGCCGCTGGCTCGGTTGGTTGCTGGCAGTAGTAGGTCCGGTGCTGCTGACCCTTTTCATGCTGCCCTTCGACCGGACCGATGGGGCGCTAGGTTCCATCCTTCTGGGATACCTGACCATCGCGGTGTTCGCCGCCCTGGCCGGTGGCTTTGGCCCCTCGATCGTGGCGGTGGTCATCGGATCGGTTCTGGCCAACTGGTTCTTCACGCACCCTTTCCACACGCTGACGGTCACCGAACCGGCGAACATGGTGCAGATCGCCTTGTTCTTCGTCATTTCCACCGCGGTGGCGGTGGTTGTGGACATTGCTGAAAGACGCCGCGCGATTGCCAATCGGCGCCTGGGCCAAGCGGTCGTGCTATCCGACCTAGCCCGTGGCGCGCTGGACGAGGGCGACGACATCCGCAGCTTGCTGGCCCGCCTGCGGGAAACATTCAACCTGCGACGGGTGGATTTGCAGCAGTACTCCAAGGAACGCAAGAAGTGGGTGACGATGGAAACCACCGACCCGGGTGGCCTTGGAACCCCCTGGAACAGCAAGAAGGCTCCGGCACACGTAGGCGCTGGCGATGGCATGCGCTTCGTCATTGGCGGCCGTGACCTCTCCCCCGCGGAAAGTGCCATGATCGAGGCCCACGGTGCCCGCATCACCGCAATCATCGACCGCGAGCAGATCGACGCTATGCGCCGAGCCACGGCCGCACTGGAGGCCGGCAACCGCGTGGGTACCGCCCTGTTGACCGCAGTGTCCCACGACCTGCGCACCCCACTTTCCGGAATTAAAGCCTCTGTAAGCGCGCTCAATATGGACGACGTGCAGTTGGATGAGCAATCCCGCTCGCTGCTGCTGGAAACCATAGAGACCAGTACCGACCGGCTGGAAACCGTCATCGGCAACCTGTTGGATATGAGCCGTGTGAACTCCAACACCGTCACCGTGCACCATGCCCCGGTTCTCTACTCCACGGTCGTCGAGGCCGTGCGCGCGGAGCTGCCGGAGGCTGCACAGCACATCGATTCTTTTGTTGACGCCACCGTGCCGCCGGTTCTGGGCGATGCCGGTCTCGTGCAGCGCATCATCGCCAATATTGTGATTAATGCTCGCACCTATGCGCCGAATTCCCGTATCGAACTGCACGCCCAACCCGTCAGCGGAGGCGCCGACACTGTTGAACTCGCAATCTCCGACCACGGCCCTGGCTTCCCCATAGAGCACTTGAATGACGTGTTCACCCCCTTCCAGCGCCTCGGTGACCAGACCACGAATAAGAACGGGCTGGGGTTGGGCTTGGCGGTGGCCCGCGGATTCGCCGAAGCCATGAACGGAACCCTAGAGGCACGCAAAACCCCAGGTGGAGGCGCCACGCTGGTTCTATCCCTGCCAGCGGCAAAGATGGAATCGAAGGACGGGGAGGCACGTGGCGTCACAAAGAAAGAAGAAGAAACACCATGAGCGGCGAAAAGATTCTAATGGTCGAAGACGACGTTGCGCTGGCGAACGCCGTGCTCGTCACCCTCCGGGCGCGGGGCTACGACGTGCAGGTGGCAACGACGGCGACGGCGGCGATTCAGGTGGCCTCGAAGTGGCACCCGCAAGCCGTGCTGCTGGATTTGGGTCTGCCGGATCTCAGCGGCCTGGAGGTGCTGCGCGCGCTGCGGAATTGGACGGATATTCCGGTGCTCGTCGTTTCCGCGCGCCACGACGAGTCCGGCAAAATCAACGCGCTGGACGAAGGCGCGGACGACTATGTGACCAAACCGTTTTCCGTCGGTGAGCTGCTCGCGCGCTTGCGGGCAGCTCTGCGCAGAGCACCCGGCGCGAAGGTTCCGGAGGAACCCGTAGTGGAAACCTCCGACGGGCGCGTGCGATTCGACCTTCCAGACAAACGGGTAACCGTGGACGGACAAGATGTGCACCTGACCCCGCGCGAATGGGGCATCGCCGAGCACATGATCCGCCACCGGGGAACGCTGGTGACGAAAGTGGAGCTGCTGCAGGCAGTGTGGGGGCAGGCCTACAAGAAGGAGACGAACTACCTGCGGGTGTATATCTCGCAGTTGCGACAGAAGCTGGAAGTGGACCCGGCGAACCCGCGGTACTTTACGACAGAGACGGGCGTGGGCTACCGGCTAGTGCTGTAAGAGATTGGTGTCGTTGCCGGGGAGGGTTTAACCAGCATCGGGGAGTTCACCTGGCGGTCATGTTGGCTTAAACCGCCCGCAAGAAAGGGGTGGAAATATGTGTCTAGTTTTATTCACTCTTTGCACATAGATAGGCACGGCTCTTCATGCAGCTCAACAACTTCAAAAATTCGGTCTCCAAGCGTGCACAGCGTAAGGTCGCTGGAATTTCTCTGGCTCTGGCGGTGATTCCCTTCGCCGCAGTTCCCGCGGCCAACGCGACAGTCGGCTCGCAGACCGTGGTCGGCTCTACCCTGGGATCCTCCAGCTTCGGCTCCTCGGCTGGGTCTTCTGCTGGGTCTACTGCCGGCTCATCCCTACCTGGTTCCAGCGCACCCGGTTCCAGCGGCCCTGCTGGCTCCTTGCAGCCGGGGAAGCCGGGCACCCCAGAGGCTCCGGGCGCGCAGTCCACGTTTGAGCGCACCGCCACCTACCCGGTGTACGAGAACCGCCCCGAGGGCGAGGACAAGTCCGCGGAGACCGTGGCGGAGATCTCCACGGTCTCCAAGGACGGCAAGACGCTAATCCACACCGACGCCCTGGCGCAGCGCATCGGCTTTATCGACATCAGCGACCCGAACGCTCCGAAGGGCCTGGGCACCCTGGATCTGAAGGCACAGGGGCACGCCAAGGATGAGCCGACCTCTGTGGCTGTCTACGGCGACTACCTTCTGGTGGTTATCGACGAGACGGGCGGGGACTTCACCAACCCGAAGGGGCGTGTGGATATCGTGCGCATCTCCGACCGCACTCGCGTTTCTTCCATCGACTTGAAGGGCCAGCCGGATTCCATCGCCATCTCTCCCGCTGGCGCACCGGGCAAGTCGAAGGCCGCGATCGCTATGGAGAACCAGCGCGACGAGGAGCTGAACGACGGCAACCTGCCGCAGCTGCCCACCGGCTTTGTGCAGACCATCGACCTGTCAGGGGATGCCAAGGACTGGAAGGCCACCCCGATCCGCTTCGAGGATGACAACGGCAAGCTACTGGACGCAGTACAGAAGGCCGGGCTGGATACCCCCGAGGACCTGGAGCCGGAGTACGTCAGCATCAACGGCAAGAACCAGCTGGCCGTCACCCTGCAAGAGAACAACGGTGTGGCCATCATCGACTTGCAGACCAACCGCATCACCAACGTGTTCAGTGCAGGCAGCGCCGAAGTCAAGGGTGTGGACACCAAGTCCGACAAGCTCATCAACCCCACCGACACCCTGCCCGCCACCCCGCGCGAGCCGGATGCCATCGCGTGGATCGACGATAACCACGTAGCCACCGCTAACGAGGGTGATTGGAAGGGCGGCACCCGCGGCTGGACCGTCTTCGATACGAACGGCAAGATCGTCTGGGAAGCCGGCAACTCCGTGGAGAACCTGGCCATCCGCCACGGTCTGCACAACAACAAGCGCGCCAAGAAGAAGGGCGTGGAAATCGAAGGCATCTCTACCGCCAAAATGAACGGCACCAACTACGCCTTCGTCGGCTCCGAGCGCTCCAACTTCGTTGCCGTGTACAACGTCAACGATCCAGCGAACCCGCAGTTCGTGCAGATGCTGTTCACCACCAACGGACCGGAGGGAATCCTGCCGATCCCGGAACGCAACATGCTCGCTGTATCCAGCGAGGTCGACGAGCCGGACAACGCCGTGCGCAGCGCGGTGACGCTATATCGTATGGGTGGCCAGGAATCCCAGCCCTCCATTGTTTCCGCCGACCAGGGCGATGCGCCGATCGGCTGGGGTGCGTTGGGTGCTCTGACCGCCGATCCGAAGGACGCCACCCGCCTGTACGCGGCCTCCGACTCCGCGTACGCGAACGGCTGGGTTTACACGGTCGATGCCTCCAAGCAGCCGGCCGTGATCACCGAACGCCGCGCAGTGAAGCGTGACGGTGCCCCGGCTGAGGATCTGGACATCGAGGGAATCTCCGTGGCTGCCGACGGGGGCTTCTGGATCGCTTCCGAGGGCAAGAAGGGCAAGGATAACCGCCTCTTCCACACCGATAAAGACCTCAACATCACCTCCACCGTCGAACTACCTGCCGACGTGGCTGAGCACATCGGCAAGTGGGGGCTAGAGGGCGTCAGTTCCACAAAGGACGAAAACGGCGTGGAACAGCTCTTCGTCGCCGTGCAACGACCGCTGTGGAAGGACCCGGAGGCGAAGGCCCGCGAGGCGCTGGAGGGCGAGAACACCACTCGCATCGGCAAGTACGACACTAAGACCAAGAAGTGGCAGTGGTTCGGCTACGAACTGGAGAAGCCCGCTGGCAAGGGCGACTGGATGGGTCTGTCGGAGATCACCGCGCTGGACGATAAGCACCTGCTGGTGATTGAGCGGGATAAGCTGAACGGCCCGGATGCGAAGGTCAAGCGCGTGATGAAGGTGACGCTGCCGGAGGGCGGTGCTAAGGGTGCAGCCGCTGGCGCGAACGGTGGCGCGCTGCCGATGGTGAAGAAGGAGCTGGCCGTGGACGTGCTGCCGAAGCTACGCGCAACGAACGGCTGGACGCAGGAGAAGCTGGAGGGCTTCACCATCGCGGCGGATGGCCAGATGTACGCGGTGACGGACAACGATGCGCTGGAGGATGCCACCGGCGAGACCGTCTTCCTGCGCCTGGGCAAAGTGAATTAGCGACGCGAATCCCGCCTGTTGTCCGGGCAAATCCCGCCTGCTATTCCAGGCGAATGTCCCAAATCGTCGAGTTATTGAAAGTAGCGGGTGTGAAGCCAATTTTGGCAACGCGCTGACCTGCAGAAATAGAATAGTTATATTCTAAGAGCTGGAATTTGGGACATTCCCCCTTCCCCCGGGCAGAGCTCTGGCAAGCCCCAGGCGGAACCCTGCCCCCGGCCAGGCCCCGGGCAGAGCCAGGGCCTCCCCCTAACTCCTGCAAGGAAACCCCTACAGGTTCGCGATAATGTCCTCGACGGTTTTCTTTGCGTCCCCCAGCAGCATGTCCGTGTTCTCGTTGAAGAACAGCGGGTTCTGCACGCCCGCGTAGCCGGAGCCCATGGAGCGCTTGAAGACGATGACCTTCTCCGCCTCCCAGACCTTCAGCACGGGCATGCCCGCGATCGGGGAACCTGGCTCCTCGGCGATCGGGTTGACGGTGTCGTTCGCGCCGATGACCAGCACCACGTCGATGTCCTCGAAGTCGTCGTTGACCTCGTCGAGTTCGAGGACAATCTCATACGGCACCTTGGCCTCAGCCAGCAGCACGTTCATGTGTCCTGGCAGGCGGCCTGCCACAGGGTGGATGCCGAAGGTGACGTCTACGCCCTGTTCCTTCAGTCGCTCGACCAGTGTTGCCACCGGGTACTGCGCCTGCGCCACGGCCATGCCGTAGCCTGGGGTGATCATGACCTTCTTCACGCCCTTGAGCAGCTCCGCAGTCTCAGCCGCGGTGACCTCGGTGTGCTCGCCGTACTCCCGGTCGTCGGAAGCTGCGGCCTCGCCGCCGAAACCGCCGAGGATAACGGAGACGAAGCTACGGTTCATCGCCTGGCACATCACATAGGACAGGTAGGCACCGGAAGAACCGACCAGTGCGCCCACGATAATGAGCAGCGGGTTGGCCAGCATAAAGCCCGCCGCTGCGGCTGCCCAGCCGGAGTAGGAGTTCAGCATGGACACAACCACCGGCATATCGCCACCGCCAATGGCCGCGACCAGGTGGTAGCCCAGGAACAGCGCCAGCGCGAGCATCACGCCAAGCGCGATCCACGCCAGGGTCAGGTTCTCGTGGCCGGCGTAGATGAACAGCACCATGCCCACGAGGGACACCACAATGACAGCCAGGTTCAGCAGGTGGCGGCCCGGCAGCATCAACGGCTTGCCGTCCATCTTTCCGGACAGCTTGAGGTACGCCACGATGGAGCCCGTGAGCGTCACCGCACCGATGAACACACCCAGGTAAACCTCGCCCAGGTGGAACGCCTCGATGGACTTCGTGCGCTCGTCCGGCTGAATGAAGGAGTTCACGCCGATAAGCACTGCGGCCAAGCCCACGAAGCTGTGCAGCATCGCAATGAGCTCCGGCATTTCGGTCATTTCGACCTTCTTGGCGCGCGGAATGCCAATCGCGGCGCCGAGCAGCATCGCCACGGCGATCAGCAGCACGGTCACGAGCGGACCAGTGGAGGCATCTCCCCCGTTGATGGAGTTGACCACGGCCTTGACGATGGTTGCGATGAGCGCGATGGTCATGCCTGCGATGCCGAAGCGGTTCCCGCGCGATGCGGTCTGCTGCTTCGCCAGACCTGCCAGCGCAAGGATGAACAGCAGTGCGGCGACCAGGTAGGCCAGGTTGGTGATCTTGTCCGTCCACTCGAGGACGGTCGAGTTGACGAGGTTCTGCGCGCCAGCCTCTGCGGCGCTGAGGAGTTGCTGTTTCATGGCTTAGTTACCTCCGTCGAACATGGTCAGCATGCGACGGGTCACGAAGAATCCGCCGAAGATATTGATAGAGGCCACGACGATCGCCACAAAGCTCAGGCCCGCGACAACCAAGTTGGAGCTGCCCACCTGCAGGATCGCGCCGACCAGGATGATGCCGGAGATCGCGTTCGTCTCACTCATCAGCGGCGTGTGCAGCTTGTGCGTCACCGCGGTGATCACGTAGAAGCCCACGACGATGGCCAGCATGAGCAGCATGTATTCGCCGGCGACCTGCATCGGGCTGGCGAGAATCAACGCGATGCCGAGCAGCGCAGCAAGGATCTTCCACCCCGCACCCTTGTTCTTTGCCTCGCCTTCTTGGTTTGACGCCGACTGCTCCGCCGCAACCGCATCCGTATCGGCCTTGGCACCCGCACCTTGCGCGGCGGGGGCTGCAGAGACCTTGACCGGTGGAGGCGGCCAGAGGATCTCAGCGACCTGCCCGGCGGGCTGGGACGTGGCGTCATCAGAAGGCGCGCCAGAAGAAACGACAGCAGACGGCGCAGCGAGGGTGGAGTGCGTGACGGTAATGCCGCGAACGATCTCGTCCTCCAGGTCGAAGGTCAGCTGGCCGTCCTTGCCCGGGGTCATGAGCTTAAGCAGGTTGACCACGTTCTGGCCGTAGAGCTGCGAGGCCTGGGCGGGCAAGCGGCCGGCGAGGTCCGTGTAGCCGATGATGCTCACACCGTTGTCGGTGACGGTAATTTCGCCGGGGACGGTGAGCTCGCAGTTGCCGCCGTTGGCAGCTGCCATGTCGACGATGACGGAGCCGGGCTTCATCGCAGCCACATCGGCGGCGGTGAGCAGCACCGGGGACTTGCGGCCAGGGATGTTCGCGGTGGTGATGACAATGTCGGCGGCGGCGGACTGCTCGGCGTAGAGCTTCGCGGCGGCCTGCGCCTGGTCGGCGGTCATTTCCTTGGCGTAGCCGTCCTCGGACTTCTGGGTCTCCGCCTGGATGGCGACGAACTCGGCGCCCATGGACTCGACCTGCTCGGCAGTCTCGGGGCGCAGATCCGTGGCCTTGACGATCGCTCCCATGGAGTTCGCGGTGCCGATCGCGGCCAGGCCGGCCACGCCCGCGCCAATGACATAGACGACGGCAGGCGGAACCTTGCCGGCGGCGGTGACCTGGCCAGTGAACAGTCGACCGAAGGTATTGGCCGCTTCGATGACCGCGCGATAGCCGGCGATGTTGGCCTGCGAACTGAGTACGTCCATGGACTGTGCGCGGGAGATGCGCGGCACGGTGTCCATGGCCACGGAGGTCACGTTCTGGTTCGCGAGCTCTTGGATGAGCTCTTCGTTGCGGCCGGGTGCCAGGCGAGCGATAAGGGTAGCACCGGGCTTGAGCTGTGCGCGCTGTTCGTCGGTTGGCGCGTCGAGCGCGGTGATGATGTCCGCGTGCCAAACATCGTCGCCGACGATGCGCGCGCCGGCCTCTTCGTAGAGGGTGTCAGGGTAATTGGACTGGTCGCCTGCGCCGGACTGAACCGCGACCTCGTAGCCAAGCTTGATGAGCTTGCCCACGGTGTCCGGTGTGGCTGAGACCAGGGCTTCTGATTCTCTGGGGATACCGATTAGCAAGGGAGGCTCCTCACTGGTGTGTCTCTTGCATACTTACTTCTGCTCGCGTTTCTTAAGGCTGTTATGCCTGGTGAAGTCCTGGTTAGGACGGTGGTTGCGAGCCCATTAACTACATTTTGGGTAGTTCTAAAACCATAGGTGATTATTTGGGCCCATATCACGCTTTGAGAGAAATACCCCCGCACCTCTCATAATTTGGGAGTTGATGCCCTCAGTCTCGGCGCTGGGAAGACGGCGACAATTAAAGACATTCAGAGTTTCCGAAGCAAAGCCATGCGGGGCTTCCGGAATTTGCGTACTCTCACAACCATGTTTGGACTATTCGGTAAGAAAAAGAAAGACAACACCGCCTCACCACAGCAGCCAGCAGCGCAGGAAGCTGCTGGTCAGCAGCCAACAGCGCAGCAGCCAGCAGCTCAGCACGGCCACTTGAAGTTTCGGCACGACAGCGACGGTAACGCGACCTTAACCGCCCCGAATGGAGAGCTTGTGTACGGCATCATCTCCCCTGCCCCGAAGGATGCCGGCAACTACTCATACGCAAAGGAGATCCTGCCGGGCGTCTACCGCTTCCTCGCCACCGTAGATTCCGGTTTCAAGCCACTCTCCGACGCTGATCTTCCGCAGGGCTTCGACCTTGACATGCAAGTTCTGGGCGACGCAACCTTCCCGGGCCTGGACATGCCCGAGAGCAACCACACTTTTTGGTCAGCGGCCTCTATGGCCACCACGCGTAAGTCTCTCGAAACGTTGAAGGTTGCAAGCGCTGGCGATGTTTTCTTCCAGGTTAAGTCGGACTTCCCATTCGGGGCGACGCTCGCCATCACGTTCGATCTCTTCCTGCAGATCACCAAGATTCCTGACCATGGCCACGGACACGTGGTCTCCATGCCCGGTGGCAGCACGGTTCTGGTTCACCCAGTGGTTCCGGATCAGCCAGCGGACAACATCATGCAGCAGATGGCCCAGACCCGCCACGAGCTGCGGCAGCACCCGGTGAACATCTCCCCTCTGACATTCTGGGTGCACGACAACCACTGGGATGTTCTTACCGCGAAGGATGGTGTGTCCCTGTTCCTGCCAGAGAGCTTCCCTGTGAAGCGCAATGCTGACGGCGCGCCTCTCATGTCCGACGGTAACTCAGGCACTCGCGCGTAATGCACCGCGAGAAGACAACGCTCGGGGCCTCTAACGCCTAGCTCTCGCGCATCTTCCTCCTGCGCATATCCAGTGCAAACGCGATACCGAGGACAGCGGCATGCACGTTCTCGTCCAGCCCCGGCTCAATTGTGATGCGGTATCTAGTCTTGCTCATCAGCGCCCTGCCAACACCGGGGAATTCCGCACTCACCTCTGCGATTTTGCGCCCCTGGCTTATCAGCGAGTAGTCGAGCTGGAAGGCCTCGCCTTTGATCTCCATCCGGGGATAACCGGCAATATGCACGTCGTATCTGGTGCTGAACCACGCAAACCGCTTCGTGATGTGCGCGAGCTCCGCCTTCTCGCCGGACTCCGGATCTACTCGGTGCACGGTGTACTCGTCCCAAAAGACACCCAGCGGGTTCTCGACCGAGAGCACAAGCGTGTCTGCAGCATCGAAAATCTCCACCCCGTGCGAACCTTTGAACAGATCGCTCGCCTTCCACCTTTGGCGTGCACTTCCAAGCTGTGTGTCCTGTGGACTGGAGATAGTGAACTCATCCGGGCCGATCGCCAAGAACTGGGAGATGATCAACTCATTCGACGTCAGCATGCCCCCAGAATAGCGAGAACCTCCGGCTAGCCTCTGAAGTGAAGCTGACCGGAGGTCGCTGTATTAGATATTTGTACCCCGTACGGGATTTGAACCCGTGTTACCGGCGTGAGAGGCCGGCGTCCTAGGCCGCTAGACGAACGGGGCGCTGGCCTACCAGGACTCGAACCTAGAATGACGGTACCAGAAACCGTAGTGTTGCCAATTACACCATAGGCCATCGTTCGTCGAACAAAACCCGCAAGCGTCAATCCCCGGATACCCGGATCGTTGAACGCTGCGAACCTCGCTCGCAACGAGGAATACTATAACCAGAACAGTGAATTACAAGCAAATCAGCTGGTAAACACAGCTTTTTCCGACCACAGTGCACTCACTGTGCCGCCGCTGACTCGCAGGACGGCACGTGCAAGCACACCTACCGCTGCGCTTACTGCTGCGCAGGCGCGAACGGAGTCTGCTCGCGGGCGGCCTGCAGGCGCGCCAGCGTGGACTCCTTGCCCAGCAGCTCCATGGACTCAAACAGCGGCGGAGACACAGCCGCACCACTGATGGCCACACGCAGAGCGCCGTAGGCCTTGCGTGGCTTCAGCTCCATCTCCTCGATCAGCTTCGACTGCAGCGCCTTCTCAATGACGTCGGTCTTAAACTCCCCGTCCGCGATAGCCTCCAGCTGCGCGATGGCAACCTCGAGAACCTCCACCGCGTCCTCCTTCAAGTTCTTCCTCGCGGCCTTCTCATCCAGGGACAAGTCGGCGTCAGAAGTAATGAGGAAGCGCAGCAGACCGTCAGCGTCCGAGAGCGTCTTGATGCGCGTCTGCACCAGCTCCGCGGCAAAAGCGAACTTATCCGCGGGGTAATCCGCCGGGAAGTCCTTGTGCTCCTCCAGGTAGGCGCGCAGGCGCTCAGTGAAGTCGCCCAGCTCCAGCATGCGGATGTGGTCGGCGTTGATGGCCTCCAGCTTCTTCTGGTCGAAGCGTGCCGGGTTGGGCTTCACGTCCGCCACGTCGAAGTTGTCGATGAGCTGCTGCATCGTGAAGATATCCTCGTCGGCAGACAGCGACCAGCCCAGCAGCGACAGGTAATTCAGCATGCCCTCCGGGATGATGCCGTTGTCGCGGTGGTTAAACAGATTCGATTCCGGGTCGCGCTTGGAGAGCTTCTTGTTGCCCTCGCCCATCACGAACGGTAGGTGACCGAATGTAGGTACCTGTTTAGCGACGCCCACCCGTACCAGCGCCTCGTAGAGTGCGATCTGTCGCGGTGTGGACGGCAGCAGGTCTTCGCCTCGCAGGACGTGCGTGATCTCCATCAACGCATCATCCACCGGGTTAACGAGGGTGTACAGCGGCTGGCCGTTCGAGCGAGCGACAACGAAGTCCGGCACGGTCTTGCCGTCCACGCTCATGTCGCCGCGGACCAGGTCGTGCCACTCGTAGATGCGGTCGTCGGGCATGCGCAGGCGCCAGACCGGCTCGCGGCCCTCGGCCTTGAACTGCGCGATCTGCTCTTCGGTGAGGTCGCGGTCGTAGTTGTCGTACCCCAGCTGCGGGTCGCGGCCTGCGGCCTTGTGGCGGGCCTGGACTTCCTCGTTGGTGGAATACGCCGGGTACACGTCACCGGATTCCTTCAGCTTCTCCAGGACGTCCGCGTAGATGTCCATGCGCTGGGACTGACGGTAGGGCTCGTGCGGGCCGCCGACCTCGATGCCCTCGTCCCAGCCGAGGTTCAGCCACTTCAGGGAATCGATGATGGCCTGGTAGGACTCTTCAGAGTCTCGCTTCGCATCGGTGTCCTCGATACGAAAGACGAGCTTGCCGCCGGTGTGACGGGCATAAGCCCAGTTGAACAGGGCCGTGCGCACCATGCCGACGTGCGGGGTGCCGGTGGGCGACGGGCAGAATCGAACGCGAACTTCGCTAACTTCACTCATGGTCTTTAACTGTACCTTCCCGCCTTCTGGCCTTCGCGCTTGCTCGGTTCGGGCTCGGCGCGGGCTCTGTGCAGGCAAAGCAAAACCCCCGCGCGGTGGCGGGGGTTCGGGATGCCGTTAGGTCACGGCGCCTAGGCCTGGCGGTGGCGCGACAAGAAGTGCCACGCAGCCTTCGGCGAGTCCGGAGTGAAGGCATGCCAGTTATGGCCCCCGACGTTTGCGCGCCACAGGACGGTGGAAGCGCGGCAACCGTTGTAGGTGAAGCCACTGGCCAAAGCGTGGGCACGAACTCCATGCAAAGTCCGCATGTTGCAGGAGTTGCGACGTGCCGCGTTGTCGAAAGCGGCCCGGGCGTTGTAGTAACGCATGCCGTGGCGCTCGCCGCCACCGTAGCGCATCAGGGTGTCGTGCACACCGTGGATCAGCATGGTCGGCACGTTGCGCCCACGGCAGTCGTTCATGGTGGCGTCATAGTAGGCACCAGAAACAGACACGACAGCAGCGACCAGATCCGGAGCCTGGCAGGCCAGGTTCATCGCCATACCGCCACCGTTGGACAGGCCGGCTGCATACACGCGGCGGGTGTCGACGTTGTAGCGCTTAGACAGGGAGCGGACCATCTCGCGGACGAACGCGACGTCCTCGCCACGGCGGGTCTTGGAGTACGGGGCACCTTCCCAGGAGCGACCGATCCCCTCGGCGTGGACAACGACGGCATAACGGCCAGCCACCGCATTAAGGCGGGACATGTTCTTCGCGTCCGCCGCAGACTGGCCACGACCGCCGAACATGAAGAGGATCGGCTTCTTGCGGTTCGCGGAGTTCACCGGAACATCGACAATGGCCGTGCGGGTCTTCCCCTTGACGTTGAAGGTCTGGTAGTTGTTCCCCGGGCGCGGACTCAGGGAGCCGACGATACCACTGACACCGCCAGAGAGGCTTCCCAACAGGCCATTCGGGGCGGCGCTGGCCTGCGGAGTAGCGGACTCGTTGCCGGCGGCAGTATCCAGAGCCGGACCAGCCAGGGAGCTTGCGCCGATACCGAGGGCTACAGCCAGGGAGAGCGTCAGCTTGCGGAAGCGGCCACCGCGGCGAGCCGGGCGGGAAGCGCCAGACACGCCAGAACCTGCGGAATCAGTGTGAGTAGCCGCAGAAAGAGAGTGAGTGTTCGCGGCCTTCGTGTGAGTAAAACGTGACGAAAACTTTTGCACTGCTTAAACATACACCGGGCGGTAAAATTTAGGAACTTTTTCTTACAAAAACTTAAAAGCCGCCACAGCGTCGGCTCGTAGCGCAATCTGTCTCTAGCAACCCCAGCTAGCCCTAGCTGGCCGCGCCCGGCAGCGTCTTGTTCTGGCGGGCTAGGAAGTTCCAGGCCTCGTTGGCGACGTCGGGCGCAAAGTGCCAGTTGTGCCCTGGTCGTTGATCCGCCAGAAAACTGCTTCGTCGCGGCAGCCCGGGTATCCGAACTGGGTGACGTTGTTCGGCTTCTGCTCCACCACCGGCTGTGGCGCGCAGCCGTTGCGCAGCGCACGCGAGTGGATCAGGCGCGGCGCCGGAAGATAAGGCGCGTTGTGCAGCGTACCGCCGTTGTAGTGGGTGAGCTCGTCCTGCTGGCCGTGGATCACGAATGTCGGTACGGACTCCGGCGCGCAGCCCTCGTTAACCGGGTTGTAGAAGGCGCCGGAGACGCTCACCACACCAGCGATGAGGTCGGGCGCCTGGCACGCAAGATTCATCACAAAACCGCCACCGTTGGACATGCCAGTGGCATAGATGCGGTTGCGGTCTACGTTGAACTTCCTGTCCAGCTCATTGACGATCTGTCGTACGAAGTCGACGTCCTGGCCGCGCTTGCTGGTGGCATACGGTGCGCCCTCCCAGGCGTTGTCGATGCCGCGTGGGTAAACCACGATCGCTTCGCTGGCCGCGCCGGTGTTCGAGAAGCGGGAGTAACTGCGGTAATTCTCGGGCGTATCGTCGCGCCCGCCGAACCCAAACAGCACGGGCGTGGGCTTGTGCGGGTCGTAGTTGGAGGTCACGCTGACGATTGCGCTGCGGATGCTGCCGTCGGGTCGGGTGAACTCGATGTTCTCCGGTTGTCCGGGGTTCGCCCTATCTATTGTTGACGCCGGCTTCGGCGCCGGTGCCGGTTTCGGTACTGGTGCCGACTTTGGAGCTGGCGCAGGGGCGGGAGCCGGTACAGGAGCGGGCGCTTCTTGAGCACTGGCCACGCCAGCTCCGCCGACGAGCATGGTGGCGAGCATTGCCAGCGTCATAGCGACGGGAACCGCCATGCGCAGGGCAAAACGCAGGGCACGGCTGCCAAGGTGGCGCCCGGCACCCGCAGCGTTTCCGGTAGTTACAGAGCCAACAGCTTTAACATTCTTAACAGCAGTCACATGAGTCACAAACGTAACATTAGACACAAGCTTCACTGCGGATGTGCTGTAACACGCCGAAATGTGAGCAAATTCTTCAGCTTTTACTCAGCTAAGCGCACGCGCACTACAGGTGCTCGAGGACCACTTCCCCCTCATAGCCAGCGGTGCGCAGCTGGTTAATCCACTCCTCCAGCGGCGCTTCGCCAGTCCCCGGCGCCCCGCGGCCTGGGAAGTCTGCGATCTGCACATGCTCCGGCCACAGCTCATTCCCCGGTCCCCGATCGGCGAGCCAGGTCCAGTCTTCACCGTTAGCGGCGAGGTGGTAGGCGTCAAGAAGAAGGCGACCGCCGACGGCAACCAGGGGCGCAGCCTCCTTAATGCTGGTCACAGGGTAGTTTTCAATACCACTCAACGGCTCAACCAGAGCCACGCCGCCGAAGCTCGCCAGACGTTTGGCCACTGCAGCGAATGCACGGACCTGGCGGCGTTGCAGCGCGCGACCGCCGCGGCCAACCAGTACGTTGAAGCGCCGCACGCCCGTCAGCCGGTGCAGGTACTCGACGACGTTCAGGTGCTCAATGAGTTCCTCGGTAATCGCGGGATCACCGTCGACGAATACGTCGTCGGCCGCACTCCCGGCATCCTCAGTGTTCCCAGTGTCGCCAGCGTTGCCAGCGCCACCCTCCGGCCCGACCAGGTGCAGCACTCCCCGATCGCCCGCCGCCAGATCGCCGGCCCAGAGGTTCAGTGCGACGAGCTGGCGCGGGTTCTCCTGGCGCCCCTTGGCCAGCGCATCAACCAGCTGGCGCATCTGCTGCTCGGAGGGGTGGGGCGTATCCCACGGCCACCACAGCTCCACCTTGTCGTACGGAGAATTCGCAACCGCCTCGAGGGCATCCGCGCCGGTCGGCGCGCCGAGGGAATGGTTCATCGCGGTGGCGAAACTCACCGGATGTGCACCTGATTCTGTATTCATAAGCATCATCATTCCACGTAAAGGAACTAATCCAGAATTGAGGTCAGTTTTTTGCCGTACACAAACCGTGCACGAACCGTGCACGACCCGCACACAACCCAGGGCGAGGAAGCCCGCTGTCCCGCCGGGAAGTAAAATGGCACCCATGACCCACGAGCAGCGACCGGCCACCGCCCCGGATTTCCTGCTTTCCCGCCCAGATCGCAGCATCCGCACCCAGGGGCGCAAGGCGACCTTCCCGGATCCGTTCGAAGCCTCTACTGCGCTTCGAAACAAGGAAGCAGACTTGATTGTCGGCGCTTTCCCCTTCGATACGTCCCTCCGCGCGGCACTCATGGAACCGGAGACCGTCGTCCGCGCCGAAGGCCCGCTGGAGCCACCGGCTTTCTTCCGTGGCAAGGATGCCGCCCGCACACTGACGGTCGAGTCCGTCGAAGCGCAGACCACCGCCGAGGAGCACACCGCGATGGTCGCCGCCGCCGTCGCCACGATCCAGCAGTCCCGCCTGGAAAAGGTGGTGCTGGCCCGCGCCGTGGACATTACTTACGCCGAAACCGTAGACCCGCTGTTGATTGCCGCACGCCTGATCGACCTGTCCGCCTACCGCGACGGGTTCGCCGTGGACCTCTCCGCCACGGGTCGCTCCGAGTACCAGGGTGCAATGTTCGTCGGCAGTTCGCCGGAGATGCTGATTCGTCGCGATGGTCGCGAGATCTCGGCCTTCCCCCTGGCCGGTTCCGCGCCACGCACGGGAAGTCTTTCTATTGATGACGCCACAGCCCGCGAACTCGGAAACTCCAGCAAGGATCTACGCGAGCACCGCTTTGTGGTGGAGCACTACCGCCGAGTGCTGGAGCCGTTGTGCGAGACGCTGGACATTCCGGCCACCCCGGAGATCCACGAGACCAACGAGATGATCCACCTGGGGACCCAGATCGCGGGCACACTAAAGGACGACGACTACTCCGCACTGGATCTGGCCTTGATGCTGCACCCCACCCCGGCCATCGGCGGCACCCCGACAGACGATGCGCTGGGGGTTATTGCGCAGGAGAAGTCCCCGCGCGAGTTCTACTCCGGTGCCGTGGGCTGGTGCGATTCCAGCGGCGACGGGGAGTTTATGCTCTCTATCCGCTGCGCCATCGTGGAGGACAACACCGCCCGCGCCTGGGCCGGCGGCGGCATTGTCGTGGACTCGATTCCCGCTATGGAGGCGGAGGAAACGTCCGCGAAGCTGCAAACAGCGCTGCGGGCACTCAACGTGCCTGCAGCGCTGCGGGAAGTGTAACGCCCGGAGCCAGCCATAGCCGGCCGGTGCTGAACACGCGGCTGGCGAGCTCCGCCTACTTGCCGTAGGCCTGCACCGGATTGGCCAGCTTGCCCAGCCCCGGGATCTCCACCTCAATGCGGTCGCCCGGAACCATCTCTGCGGTGCCGGCGGGCGAGCCGGTGCAGATCACGTCGCCCGGCAGCAGCGTGAATGCGGAGGAAACCCACTCGACGATCTCCGGGATGGACTTGATCATCTGGTTGGAGTTGGAATCCTGCTTGGTTTCCGTCTTGCCCTCGTGGGTGAGGTGCGCCAGGATCGGCTGGTTGTCGATGTCGATGCTGTCCACAGCCGTTTCGATCCACGGACCCAGCGGGCAGAAGGAATCCAGGCCCTTCGCACGGGACCACTGACCGTCCTGGAACTGCAGGTCGCGAGAGGAAACGTCGTTGACGACGGTGAACCCCAGCACCACGTCCTTCCAGTTGTTCCGGTTGACGTCCTTGCACGGACGGCCGATAACGATCGCCATCTCGCCTTCGAACTCCACGCGCGTGGCCCACTCGGGGATACGGATAGGCGCCTCGGGGCCAACGACGGCTGTCGGGGGCTTCAGGAAGATCGTCGGCGGCAGGTGCTCGGCGCTCTTGTTGAACACCTCCTCGACGTGGTCAGCGTAGTTGCGCCCGACGGCAATAACCTTCGACGGCAGGATCGGGGCCAGCAGTCGAACGTCTTCGATAGGCCAGGATTTTCCGGTGAATTCGGGCTGTCCGAACGGGTGGCCTGCGATCTCGCGGAGGGTAGCGCCGGTGCCGTCCGGCTGGCCGCCCTCCACGATCGCGAAGGCCATGCCCTCGGGGTGTGCAATTCGAGCAATACGCATGTTTCCATACCCTACTCCATTGCCCCTTCTACCTCTTGCTATGCCCCTTCTTTGCGGTCTTGTCCTTGTTCTTCTTTATGACGCCCCTTTCTCCCCACCCATTAACCATGAATTTAATTTCACGTAATCCGCGATTTACGCGCTTGCCATGGCTCCGACAGTTTTAGCCTTTAGCTTGGCCGCTATGACGAATCGCAGCGTTAATCCTCAACTCCCCAACTCCTCGACTACTTCGAATTCCGAAACTCCTTCCAACTCGCGCAACACCACCCGCCGCACGTTCCTGGCCGGCGCCAGCGCCACCGGCGCTGCCCTACTGGGCACGGGCGTGGCGCATGCTCTCAGCTCGCAGGCCGGCAGCGTGGCTGGCTCCGCCGCCGGATCGTCGGTAGGTTCCAGCGGGGCGCTCGGCTCGGTTGGTTTGCAACGCTCCCGGCCGGTGATCACTCATGGCGTCGCTACCGGCGATGTGCGACCCGACGGCGGCCTTGTATGGGCGCGCGTCGATCGCCCGGCGCACATGGTCGTGGAGGCATCGACGGACCCGGCGTTCCCGCGCCACAAGACCAAGACCTTCCGCGGCGCCACCCTCACCCCGGATAGCGACGGCACCGGGCGACTGCGCCTGGTCGGTATGGAGCCCGGCCAGAAGATCCACTACCGCGTAACCATGGAGGATCAGCACACTGCCGCGCGCTCCGTGCCGGTGATCGGCAGCTTCACTACCGCGCCTTCCACCAGCCAGGCGCCAAAGAACATTCGTCTGCACTGGTCCGGCGACGTGGCGGGCCAGGGCTACGGCATCAACCCGGACATCGGCGGCATGTACTGCTGGAAGACGATGGCAGACCGCAACCCGCACCTGTTCATCCACTCCGGTGATACGGTCTACGCCGACGGGCCAATCGAGGCGAATCACAAGATGGACGACGGGCGGGTGTTCAAGAACCTCACCAGCCCATACAAAAACAAGGTCGCCGAAACCCTAGAGGAGTTCCGCGGACAGCACGCCTACAACCTGCTGGACGAAAACTACAAGCGTTTCAACTCTCAGGTCGCGCAGGTGGTGCAGTGGGACGACCACGAGACGACGAACAACTGGTATCCCGGCGAGATCCTGGAGGACGACAAGTACCAGGTCAAGGACGTGAATCTGCTGGCACAGCGCGGCTTCCAGGCGTTCCACGAGTGGCAGCCTCTGGACCGGAAGATGGCCGTGGATGGTCGGGTTTACCGCAAGATTTCCTACGGCTCCCTGCTGGACATTTTCGTGCTGGATATGCGCAGCTACAAGGACCGCAATCCGGACAGCGGAGCGTCTGTCACTAAGCCGGGGCACATCCTAGGGGCCAAGCAGGAAAAGTGGCTGATCGAAGGAGTGAAGAACTCTACCGCCACGTGGAAGATCATCGCCAACGACCTGCCGCTGGGCATAGTGGTTCCGGATGGGGACGACCAGGAGGGCGTCTCCAACGGAACGGGCGGCAAGGCCGTCGGCCGCGAGGCGGAGATCGGGCGCGTGCTCAGCGGAATCAAGGACGTGCGCAACGTGGTGTGGCTGACCGCCGACGTGCACTACACCGCCGCCCACCACTACTCGCCGGATCGTGCGGATTTCCAAGACTTCGCGCCGTTCTGGGAGTTCGTCACCGGCCCGCTGAACGCCGGAGGCTTCGGCCCGAACGACATGGACGGCACCTTCGGTCCAGAGGTCGTGTACGTGCACGCCCCGGCGAAGGATAAGCAAAACTCCTCGCCGTTGGATGATTTCCAGCACTTCGGAGAGGTGGACATCGACGGCGGGTCAAAGGATCTCACCGTGCGACTGTTCACCACCCGCGGCAAGGAGCTGTGGTCGAAAACGCTGCGTGCGCAGTAGTCACAAAATGCAGGGGTGGTAGCCGGGCGCACCGCGAGCGGGCGCGGGCTGCCACCAGCTAGTCGGCAGCTTACTTGAGGTTCGCGACCACGCGGTCGCCGACCTCCGCAGTCTTCACCGGGCCGCCGTCGCGCGCGCCGGCCTCGGCCAGCACGGCGGCCTCGATGCGCTCAGCGTTGGCATCGTCACCCAGGTGGCGCAGCATCAGCGCCACCGACAGGATCGCCGCGCACGGGTCGGCAATTCCTTGGCCCGCGATGTCCGGCGCGGAGCCGTGCACCGGCTCGAACATGGAGGGGTTCTTCCGCGAGGGATCAATGTTGCCGGAAGCTGCCAGGCCGATACCGCCGGTGACAGCACCCGCCAGGTCGGTCAGGATGTCGCCGAACAGGTTGTCCGTGACGATCACGTCGTACTCCTGCGGCTTGGTAACCATGTAGATCGTCGCCGCGTCGATGTGGTTGTAATCGACCTGCACCTCGGGGTACTCCTGCCCCACTTTCTCGATGGCGCGCTGCCACAGGGAGCCGGCGTTCACCAGCACGTTCGTCTTGTGCACCCAGGTCAGCTTCTTACGCCTGCTCTGCGCGCGTTCGAACGCATCGCGCACCACGCGCTCCACGCCGTAGTAGGTGTTCTGGGATACTTCGGACGCCACCTCGTGGTCAGTGCCCGCACGCAGTGTGCCGCCGTTGCCACAGTAGAGGCCCTCAGTCCCCTCTCGCACGACGACGAAGTCAATGTCGCCCGGGTTGACCAGCGGGCTGGAGGAGCCCGGGTACAGCTTCGACGGGCGGAGGTTCACCGCGTGGTCCAGCTTGAAGCGCAGCGGCAGCAGCAGGCCGCGCTCCAGCACACCGGCGGGCACGGTTCGAGGGTCGCCGATGGCGCCCAGCAGGATAGCGTCGTGCTCGCGCAGGGAGTCCAGGTCCTCGTCGGTCAGGAGTTCACCATTGCGCAGGTAGCGGCGGGCGCCGAGGTCGTAGTCGGTGGTTTCCACGTCGTCACGCAGAGCGTGCAGAACCTTCAGAGCCTCGGCGGTTACTTCGGTGCCGATGCCATCGCCGGCAATCACTGCGAGTTTCACTGTATGAACTCCTTTGTCTCACTAGTTGGTTATCTAGAACAATAGCATGCCACCCGGACACCACCCGCGAACCGACATAAAATGGCGCGCATGACTTTTCAGCCATATCCCTCACATTCAACCCCTTACGCAGGAGACGCGGAGATTGGCGACGCAGCGCTAGTCATCCGCAACCTCGTGAAGACCTTCACGGACAAGGTCGCGGTAAATAACCTCAACCTGACCGTGCCGAAGGGCAGCTTCTACGGCATCGTCGGCCCCAACGGCGCAGGCAAAACCACTGCCATCCTCGCAGCAACGGGCATCATTCGCCCCGACAGCGGCAACTCCTGGATCGCCGGGCACCCACTGTGGGCAGACCCCGCCGAAGGCACCCGGGTGGAAGATGAGGTGCTGGCAGCCAAGCGCAGCTACGGGCTGCTGGTCGACGGCCTCCCCGTGTTCGAACGCCTCAGTGGCAAGGAGTATCTGGAATACCTGGGCTACCTGCGGGACATCCCCGGCGAAGAACTGCAGCAGCGCATCGCAGACCTGCTGCGGGCACTCGATCTGGAGGATGCCGGCAAGAAGTACATCGCCGACTACTCCGCAGGCATGAAGAAGAAGATCCTGCTGGCCGGCGCCCTGCTGCACAGCCCCGAGGTTTTAATCCTGGACGAACCCTTCGAGGCCGTGGATCCGGTATCCGGCGAAGTGATCCGTACGATCCTGCGACGCTACGTGGAAGCCGGCGGCACCGTGATCCTCAGCTCCCACGTGATGGAGCTGATCGAGGGGCTGTGCGACCACGTGGCGATCATTAACCAGGGCACCGTCGTTGCCGCCGGTACCACCGAGCAGGTACGCGCAGGCAAGTCCCTATCCGAGCGCTTCGTAGAAGCCGTAGGTGGCAAGCAGCTGGACACGGAATCCTTCGGCTGGCTACGCGGCGGATCGCAGTCAGCGCACGGCACGCAGGCGCACGGGCCACACGAAGGGCAGGCCGGTGTCGAAGACTAAAACCCTCCTCAAACTCCACTGCAAGCTGTGGGCGCACGCATTCGTGGGCAACCTGCAGATGATCATCGCCTCGGTGGCCGTAACCATCACTGCAGTGATGGGCTGCATCGGCCTAGGCTTCAGCAGCTACGGGGTGCTTGTCAACGATGGAGACCCAGCGATGTTCGTGCTGACGATGGGGCTCGGCAGCGTGCTCTACCTAGCCATGTCGGCCACCTTCCCCAGCGAGGAACGGATGCTGGACCCGCGCATGTTCAGCTCCCTGCCACTGACCGACCGCGACATCCTTCCGGGTATGGTCACGGCCATGTTCATCAACTCGCGGGCGGCGATCTCGCTGGTGAACACCATCATCATGGCCACCCTCGGATACCTCGCGTTCGCGGAGGTAGCCTCCGCGGGCGCGGGCGCCCTGTGGGTGCTGGCGTGCGTGCTCCAGCTGGTGATCACCCTGCTGGCGGGCGAGGCGCTGGCCGCCGCGCTCAGCAGCATCGCCACTAAGTTCAGCGAACTGTGGGGCAACGTCGCCGGGCTCATCGTCACTTTCGGCTTCCTGGCGCTGTACCTCTTGCCGCAGTTGCTCACCGACGGAACCGATCCCACCGCGGCCATCAGGACCAGCGCCGACATCCTGTCCTGGACACCCTTTGCCGCCGCGGCCGGAGCGGCTGCTGACTTGGCCGCTATCGGAGACGACGGCGTCAATAATGGTGGCGGCGGCACCGACCTCGGCACCGGTCTCGCCAAGGGCGCGATCTGCCTCGTGGCGATCCTCGCAGTGGCTTACATAATGCGCGTGGCCGTCAAGCACGACCTCAACAACCCACTGCCGACTCAGCACGCCACCCGCGCTGCGAAGGGCGACAGCCTACTGCTGCCGCGCGTCCCCAGCTCCCCCGTTGGCGCCCTCTACTCCCGCGAGATGCGCTATTGGCGCCGCGACAATCGCTTTATGATGAGCCTGATGGTCGTAGTCGTCCTCTGCGGGCTATACCTGCTGATGGGGATACTCAACGAGGCCAACCGCTGGATGCTGTGGTTCGCACTGTTCTTCGTATCCCTTGGTCCACAGCAGGTCGCGGGCAATTCCCTGGGCATGGACGGCCCATCCAACTGGGTGCACATGGTCGCCGGAGTGCGTGGCAAGCAGATCGTCGCCAGCCGCAGCCTCTCCACCGTGACGGTGCTAGTGCCGATCTGGCTGATCGTCTGCATCGCCGCCGGTGCCATCGACAGCTTTAGCGCCACCTGGCTGCTGGTTAGCCTTTTGACCCTGGGGTGCATACTCCTCGCCTCCGCAATGGCGAACTTCAGCGCCACCCGCTTCCCCGCTCAAACCACCGCGCCGGGCACCAACTCCTTCAAGCAGCGCAACGGCGGCAGCAACGCAATAGTCTCCGCGCTGGTGACGATGCTGATTCTCACCGTCTCTTTCCTGCCGGGCGGGCTGCTGGCACTGGTCCCGCTAGCCATGGCCGATGGAGCTAGCAACAGCATTGCAGACATTCCCCTGCTCAGCTGGCTGGGCGTGCTACTGCACTGGGTGATCGTCATCGGCGCCGCCTGGATCATGAACCGCCGCGCTTCCCGCCGGCTCGACCTCGAGTGGCCAGACATCGCGCAGAAGGTGCAGCAGTACCTATAGCAGCGCGACCGGGGGCAACCTAAGGGGCTAGTTTTCACTCAACCCACCGAAAGATTAGGCAAATCTCACCTAAGGGCTTATGCTAAAGCGGTCCCATCCACCAAGGCGAGACTAACCTAAGCCCGCCCCCCTTCTCCTTGAGGTTGTCTATGCTCTACGCCAACCTGCTCATCGGACTTCGAGAAGGCCTCGAAGCCACGATGATCGTCATCATCCTGGCCGCCTATCTTAAGAAGACCG
>NZ_CALLDG010000144.1 GCF_937999985.1 uncultured Corynebacterium sp. | reverse complement strand
GACACAGCCGCCCACCGCCTGCTGGTGGGCGGAGCCACGCTAGTCGGCGCGTCTTCCTCCGCGGAGTACGGCACCACCGCCTATACTGAGCCCGTCGGCATGCCCCAGCCCATCAACCCGTTGAACTCCGCGATGATGGTCGGCGGTTCCTCCGGCGGGGCCGCCACGGCCGTCGCCCGAGGGCTGGTCAACATCGCCCACGCCACCGACGGCGGCGGTTCCATCCGCATCCCCGCGGCGTGCTGCGGGCTCGCCGCGTTGAAACCTGCCCACAACCACCGTTTTGGCTCTTTTACGCCGGTCGCACAGGGTTTTATCGCCTCCGACCTGCCCACCACCGCCCGCGCCTACGGCCTGCCCGCGCCGGATAAGGACACACTGCACCTGGAGCCCGCTCACCCGCCACAGCCTCTGCGCATCGGCTATACCAACCAGCCCTTCCACACTCGCAGCGTTGTCTCCCCGGAGATCGCCGCCGCCACCGCCGCAGCCACAGCTCTGGCCACCACGCATCCGCGCGTCGAGTCCGTAACCCAGGCGCCCGCGCCCTATCCCCCGGCCACCTTTCAACTCTTCCGCGACCTCATCGCCGCCCGCTGTGCGGATCTGCCGGGCACACTGTCGCCCATTACTACCTGGCTGCGCGAAGAAGGCCGGCAGGTGCCGAAATGGCGGCGTCAACAGTTAGAAAAACAGATAGTCGGGCTAGACCCACAGCGGGCGTGGCCACACTTCGACGTGATCGCCACCCCAACCCTCGCCTGCGCACCGCCGCCCCCCGGGGCATTTTCGCAGCTCACACCCGCCGATAACTTCTGGGCGCAGACCGCCTGGACCCCGTGGGGCACCCTGTGGAACCTGACGGGATGGGCGGCCGTCACACTGCCGCTCGTCGCCCCCGAGCGCGTGCCTGGCCGCTGGCCGATCGCCCTGATGCTGGGTGCGGTCGGCAATCGCACGAGCGCCGCGACGCTGCTTTCCCTCGCTGCCTTTATTATGGACGCCGCCTCGCGCCTGCCCGCCGAAAGCCTCAGCGTTGCGGTGCCGGGCGATATCGAGACCCTGGATTTCCGCGCCAAGCCCGACAACAGCCACAGCCATGAGCATGAGCACTAGTACCCGCGATCGCACGGCACTGCGATGGGAACTGCTGCTTGTCCTGGGCATCACCTTCGGCACCTCGGGGCTGCGCGCCATCGCCCGGCTGGTAGAAGCAACCGTCAGCCCAGAGGCGCTCAACGATCAAAAAACCACCCTCAACCAGGCGCAGTCGACGCTGCCCTGGCTGGATCCGATACTGCAGCTGCTCTCCAGTGGCGTGCTCTTCGCCTGGGGCGGGCTGGCGATATTCCTGCTGCTACGGCACCTGCCCATCCCGGCGCTGGTGCGCAGCTGGCGGATGCGAGGCCGGGACTGGCTGCACGGGGCGGGGCTGGCCGCGATCATCGGGCTGCCGGGGCTGGCGTTTTATCTCGGCGCGGTGCACCTGGGGCTATCAAAGCAAGTCGTACCCACGGGGCTGGATGAATCCTGGTGGCGGTTTCCGCTGCTGATAGTGAACTCCTGGGCCAATGGATTCGCCGAGGAGCTGGTGGTCGTGGCTTGGCTCAGCACGCGCCTCCGACAGCTGCGCATCAGCTGGGCGTGGGTGTTCGCCGCCAGCGCGCTGCTGCGGGGCAGCTACCACCTTTACCAGGGGTATTCCGCCGGGCTGGGCAACATCATCATGGGTGTCATCTACCTCTGGTACTTCAAGCGAACCGGGCGGATCTGGCCCCTCGTCATCGGCCACGGGCTGATCGATACCGTCGCATTCGTCGGCTACGCTGTGCTGTTTTAGTGCGCTGCCGGACTCTGCGAGCGCTGCTGTACCACTGCATTGACGCCAGCACTGTCCCCGGAACCCGTTATTATTGTCCCCATGAATTCTCGCGATAATTTCGGCTCCCGCCGCCCCGCCAGCAATTCCGGCGGCACGGATGGCACCGGAGGCATGGAGATCGCCCGGGATCGTCACGGCAAGCCCATCCTGGATCGCTACGGGCGGCCGGTACGTAAGGGCGTCATCCCTCCGAGCAACAAGGAGGGCCACACGCGCCCCACGGGCAACGAACCCACCAGGCGCAACCAGCCCCAGCGCCGCGAGATCCCGAATCAGCCCGAAGGGCCGCGCTACCGCCGAGCCGAGCCGCTCCCGCCGCGCGATGCCACCCTCAATGCCGACCGGGGCTACCAGCCACAGCCGGGCCAACAGGGTCAACCTTTCGGCGATCCGCAGTTCGGCGGCTACCCAGACGACCGCTCCGGCAGGGGCCGTGCTGGCAGGGGCGAACCCCCGCGCTCCACTCGGCGCCCCCGCGGGCGAGCTACCCAGCGACCACGGAAGCGCAAGCGCTTCGGCTTCTTCAAAGCGCTAGGTCTGTTGCTGGCCATCGTGCTGGCATTCAGCATCGGCGCCGCCGTGTGGATCGATACGAAACTCCAGCGCATCGATGCCCTGCAGGATTACGACGGCCGTCTGGGAAGCACCTCCGGCACCAACTGGCTCCTGGTTGGTTCGGATTCCCGTGCCGGGCTAAGCGAGGAAGACGCTGACCGTCTGATGGCCGGGGAGCTGGATGAATCGGTGGGGCGCACAGACACGATCATGGTGGTGCACATTCCCCGCTTCGGCGGAGACGCGACCATGCTCTCCCTGCCGCGCGATAGCTGGGTGGACATCCCCGGCTACGGGCAAAACAAGCTCAACCAGGCGTTTTCCCTCGGCGGTCCGGCGCTGCTGCAGCAGACCGTGGAGCAGGCGACGGGCATCCACCTGGACCACTACGCAGAGATCGGCTTCGGCGGATTCGCCAATGTTGTCGACGCGGTCGGCGGCGTGGAGATGTGCCTGGACGAGCCGCTGGATGACCCAATGGCGGGCATCAAACTGCAGGCCGGCTGCCAGGAACTCGATGGCCCGACCGCGCTGGGGTACGTGCGCTCCCGCTACACCTCGGCGCAGGGAGACCTGGATCGCGTGGAGCGCCAGCGCAAGTTCCTGGCCGCGCTGTCCAACAAGATCAAGTCCCCCGGCACTCTGCTGAATCCGTTCAAGAACTTGAAGGTCGCGGATGCCCTCAGCGCGAACATGAAGGTCAACGAGGGCGACCACGTGTGGAACCTCGCCTCACTGGGCCTGGCCATGGCCGGCGGCGCGAAGCAGGAAACCGTGCCGATCGCTGGCTACGAAAACACTTACGCCGGCAACGTCGCACTGTGGGACGATGCCGGCGCAGAGGAGATGTTCGCGGAGCTGCGTTAACCAGCTGCTAGCCAGCCAGACTAGTCAGCCGCTAACCAGCCGCTACTAGCGGATGGTTACCTCGCGGGACTGGATGGTCTGCTTGGCCTTCTGCTCGTCGGCAGTCAGCGGAGCATCCTTGGCCAGGGCTTCTGCGATCTTCGGATCCAGTGCCTCCAGGCCTTCCTTCCAGGAAGCGGACTCGCGGCTACGGTCCAGGTCCCACACCGGAACCAGGATGCCGTGGGTGCGGAACACACCGGCGAACTTGGAGCCCTCGCCCAGGTGCAGTTCACCAGCGGCGTGCAGGCGTGCCAGAGCGTTCAGCAGCTCCTCCTCGCCCTCCTGGCGAACCCAGCGGATGTGCGCCTTGTCGGACGGATCAATCCACCATGCGGCGCCCTTGATGTCCGCCTCCACGCGCTCAGACGGCAGCACGGACTCGTTGGCGCGCTGCAGGGTGGCGGCGATCTGCGGGTTGTTGCGGTTTTCCTCGGTCAGCCACCAGGCGAAGTCCTGGGCGACGGTGATCTCCGAGGCAGCGTCCTTGTTCAGGATGTCCGCCAGGGCGGGCTCGGTGCCGTCGGCCACGCCGACCTCCAGGGACTGGCCCGGCTCGGCCTGCTTTACCCAGTTCAGGGCGAATGCCAGGTCGCGGTTCGGGTTGTCACCACGACGCTGAGTCTGCAGTGCAACAAAAGCCTCACCGCCGTCTTCCTCTGAGCGGCGCAGTGCTGCGACCGCACCCGGGAGGACGGTAACGATGGAGATCTTGTGCTCCGCGTCCTTCACGTCGGCAACGAAGTGCGCCGAGGGGACGAATTCCTGCAGGGCGATCAGGTCGGCCTCCATGGCGAAACCATCGAAGGGGCGCGGGTCCTTCTGCAGCTTCGCGCGTTCCGCGGCGCGGGCAGCGAGCTTCGCCTGGCGGCGGCTCATGCCCTCGGGCAGGTTCTCTTGATTCTTTTTCTTCTTAGCCACGGTCGTTAATTGTACCTGGCTGCACCAAGGAAAATGCAGCAGCACTGGTTTCTCTAGCTGCTCCCAGCTTGTCTGGGGCCAAGTTGTCTGGAGCCAGCTTGTCCAACCCCAGCTCACTGTCGCGCCACATCCGCGCCCGCCCGGGGTAGTTCGTCGCCAGCCAGGTCACGCCCTGCCGCGCGGCCCACCGCACTTCGTCCTCCTTGTCGGCGGTCCACACGTAGGTTCCATCGCCGAAGCGGCCGATGATGTCGGGGCGAATCCGACCACGCGCGACCGACAGGCCGTGGGCGTCCACCACCTGCAGCGCCTCAAGCCCCGGGTTGAGCATGCGCTGGTACTCGCGCCGCAACAGAATGCGGTGAACCGCCGGGTTGATCATCTTGAAGCGCACCAGCGATTGCGGGCTGAAGCTGATCAGGTGCACGTGCGCGCTCTCCGCCAGGTGCGCCCGCTGCAGTTCATAGTGCAGGGCGTGCTCGACCTTGGGTCCGTAGCGGTTCGGGTGCTTGGTCTCGATAAAGATGTCTTTCTTTAGTGACGCCCCCTCTCCAGCGCCAGCCGTCTCCGCTCTCTGGCTATGCTCCTGCCCGGCGTCGATACGCGAGGAATTCACGTCGTTAAAGAAGGTCAGCAGCTCGCGCAGAGTAAGCACCTGCGCGGGCTCCTCGGGAGTGCCGACGTTCAGCTCCCGCAGCTGCGCCAACGTCATCTCGCTGACCACGCCGTTTGATTTCGCGGGCTTGTCCACCGCCACCCGGTCTACGGTGCGGTCGTGCAGGCAGACGAGCTCCCCGTCGCGGGTCAGGCGGATGTCGCATTCGAAGCCGTCCGCTCCCCTTTGCTCGGCCAGTTCATAGGCTGCCAGGGTGTGTTCTGGGCGTTCCTTGGAGGCTCCGCGGTGGGCGACAATTTTCATACCCTCTATTTTTAGTGCGCCGGCCTGCAACCGGCATCCGCTCACGCCCGACAGCCTCCAAGTTTCACTTGTTGTTTACTTAAATCAGCCCCGCTTAGAACAGCCCAGCTCAAATTAGTCCGGCTTCGCCCATCACCTTGCGCAACACGTTCGCGGAGTGGTCGAACCTCTCCTTTTCTTCGGCGTCCAGCTGCAGCTCCACGGCATGGCGCACGCCCTGGCGGTTAATCACCGCGGGAGTGCCGATGTAGATGTCCTCGAATCCGTACTCGCCCTGCAGCAGAGTGGAGATCGGCAGCACAACATCCTGGTTGCTGAACACCGCCTGGGTGATGCGCGCCAGCCCCATGCCGATGCCGAAGCTGGTGGAGCCCTTGGCCTGGATGATCTCGTAGGCCGCGTCGCGGGTCTTCACGAAGATCTCGTCGACGTCCTCGTCGGCGGATTCGCCGATCAACTCCAGCCGGTGGTGGATGGAAGTGCCTGCCACCGAACCGGCGGATAGCACCGGCAGCTCGGTATCCCCGTGCTCGCCGATCACGTAGGCGTGCACGGAAGTCGGCGCGAGGTCGAAGTAGCGGCCCAGCGCGTAGCGGAAGCGCGCGGTATCCAGGATCGTGCCGGAGCCGATCACGCGGCTGGAGTCCATGCCGGAGAACTTCCACGTCGCGTAGCTCAGGATGTCCACCGGGTTGCTGGCAACCAGGAAGATGCCGTTGAAGCCGTGTTCCATCACGTCGCCGACGATCGTCTTGAAGATTGCGGTGTTCTTGGCAACGAGGTCCAGTCGAGTCTCCCCCGGCTTCTGCGCCGCGCCCGCGCAGATGCAGACCATCGCGGCATCGCGGCAGTCCTCGTAGGTGCCGACCGTCACGCGGGTATTGTGATGCGACCACGGCACTGCGTGGTTGAGGTCCTGCACGTGGCCCCAGGTCTTACGCTCGTCCAGGTCGATGATGGCCAGGTGGTCGGTCAAACCCTGGTTGACCAGGGTGTATGCGTAGGCGATGCCGACGTCGCCCGCGCCGATGAGAACGATCTTGGAGCCGGGGGTCGGTGGTGCGGTGGTGGTGTCATTGTGCGGTTGTGGAGCAGTCACTGTGGCCTTCTTCCTTCTGGTTGCCCTGTAGGTGCCTTCGTTCTTTATTGACGCCCACGGCCAGCATAGCGCTCGGCCCAGACACGCTCACCACAAGAGTTTCTGAGCATTGAACTTTTGAAACGTGGCGTCAATAAATAAAAAGTTACTGATAGAAAACCTTGCAGGAACCATATTTTCGCGCCACACTTGTTGTCATAAGCACTTCCGACGTGTGAAAGGAACTTTAGAAACTATGGCTAAGTACGAACTTCCCGAGCTGGACTACGCATACGACGCTCTGGAGCCCCACATCTCCGGCGAGATCATGGAGCTGCACCACACCAAGCACCACCAGAACTACGTTAACGGCGCTAACGCTGCCCTCGAGAAGCTGGAGGCTGCCCGCAAGGATGGCTCCATCGCTGGCGTAGTTACCGCTCTGTCCAAGGACCTGGCTTTCAACCTGGGTGGCCACACCAACCACTCCCTGTTC